>CAYYEC010000140.1:0-8752 GCA_964470745.1 uncultured Eubacteriales bacterium
TTCGTAGAGTGAAACTTTTTTCCAGCATACCTTTTCCTACTGTAAAGTACTTATTAACTTATTTATATAAATATTTTTATATAAACGGATGAAGTATCAAATATTTTATAGTAACTTACTTAAGGATGTATCATTTGTAAGCTTATTGATTTCACTGTTCCATATTCTACTTCAAAAGCTATACTATAAACACCACTTTTATCTCTAATATCATATATATGGTTTCGCTCATCATATCCATTTAAATGATCTTGAACTTCATAATTATAATTCTCTACTATTTTATTGCAGCTATCTCCGACCTTTATTCCTCTTGCGGTAGTATAGTCTTTACCAGTTATTAATATTCTATCTATGAAAAAGGTTTCTCCATTATCCTCAGGTGACATTAATTCCAATTCAATCCCAAAATATTTTTGTGTCTTTATATATAAACCAGTTAAAGTATCAGCACCCGCATCTAATTGTCCAATTTCCTCTGAAAGAAGCTCACCTAAAATTGCCTGCAAATTTATTTTATCATCCCAATCTCCAAGACTAAAAGTATCTTTCAAACATGATACTTTAAAATCCTGTTCTATGGAAATAGGTTCAATTACTTTATCATCATAACTAATAATCACTATCCGGCCAGATGGAACCCATTTCACTTCGCCTTCTAAAGTTTCAGCAATAAACCTAAGTGGAACTACTGTCCTATCATTAATAATCTTTGCTGGAACATCAAGACTATATGGTTCTCCATTAACATATGCTATCCTTAATCCTATAAAAAGCAATATATCGGTTTTATCCTTTTTAACTGTCACACTTTTCTTTTCTGCATTCCATAAAACTTCTGCTCCCATATTTTCTGCTATAACTCTAAATGGAACAAGAGTTCTTCCATTTTCGATATACGGCAAAACATTTTGTTCAAATGTAGGTTTTCTACCATTAATATAAATATTTATTTTTCCCTCTTTATCACCAAGAAGCTCTCCTAGCTGTTTATATCTATCTATATCTATGGATTGTCCATCTATTAAAACAATTTGCTCTAATAAGTTTATACTATCATTTTTAAGTATATCTATTTCTGCTTTATACTGACGAACTTCAGATGAATCTTCTCCATATTGTTTAGTAAAATTTTCCATATTATCTTCGATATATTGAATCTGGGTAATTGAGCTATCCAAGCTATCAGTTAATGAATTTTTTGTTTCTGTATTATCTATTATTTCAATATTTTGAGTTTGTGCATTGACAATATTTATAGAGAATATTTGTATAATTAGAAATATTAGTATTGATATTTTTGAAAATCTTTTCATTCTAAGATAGTCCTTTCTTTAAATATTATTTAATATTTTCTCCTGTATATGCTTACCACTTATATAATTAAATTATAACAACAATGTTATTTTATATGTTTTGACGAATATAATCAAAATTAGTTCCATCTCATTTTAAAATAAATTTTAGTTGTCAGAAATAATTAAATTATTATGTTTACATTTTACCAATATTTAATATCCATTTCAAGTTTTGTCCATATTAAGTTTTTTTTACAAAGCAAAATACCCCCTATATACCGTTGGCATATAGGGGGTATTTTGCTTTGTAATTTTCAATTATTTAATTATTCATATAATAAAGGCTTAATATCATCAGCATCTATATTAGTTTTATCATACCAGTGGAAACCTGTATCTATATTCTTTGGTAATGTTTCACCTTTTATTGCTTTAACAGCAGCTTCAACCGCTTTATAACCTATTCCGATAGGATCCTGTGTCATAGCACCAGCTTCAACTCCACTCTTAATTGCATCAATCTGTTGTTTACCAGAGTCATAGCCTATAACAACTATTTTACCTTCTTTTCCATTTTCTTTAACAGCATTTAAGCATCCAATTATTGAACCTTCATTTGCTCCGAAAAGACCTTTGATATTTGGATGAGCTTGAAGCATCGTTTTAGCCAGATCAGTAGATTTCAATTGATCTCCACCACCATATTGAATATCTACGACTTTTATATTTGGATATTTTTCTTTAATTCTATTAACAAATCCATCACGACGGTCAACACCTGTACGGCTTGTTTGGTCATGTACTACTACTCCAACTTCACCTTCTCCACCTATTAACTCAGCCATCTTATCAGCCGCCATAGCAGAAGCAGCTATATTGTCAGTAGCAGCTGTTGCAACAGGAATGTCACTATCTACACCGGAGTCAAATCCTATAATAGGAATATTTTGAGATTTTGCTTTTTCTAAAAGAGGAATCGCAGCTTTACTATCTAAAGCAGCTAAACATATTGCTGCAGGCTTTTTAGCAAGAGCAGCTTCTATCATTTCTATCTGTTTGTCAACCATTGCTTCAGTTTCCGGACCTTCAAATGTAATTTTTACATTGTAATCTTCTGCTGCTTTCATAGCTCCAGCTTTAACTGCTTGCCAAAACTGATGTTGAAAACCTTTTGAGATAACAGGAATATAAATTTCTTCAGCTTTCTTTTCTTCTGCAGGTGCTTGTTTTGCAGCTGCTTCAGTTTGCTTCGCTGGTTCTTCAGTCTTTTTGGCAGGTGTACTGCAGCCAGCCAATAAAGCTCCAACAAGTACTCCACTTAAAACAACACTAATCAGTTTCTTAACCTTCATAAATAAAAACCTCCCATTAGTTTTTTTACTATATGAACTCTACAAGTAGAGTTGATATCAAATTATTTTTTACGCCTACGCATAATGTCCGCATAAACTGCCAATATTACAATTGCACCTGTTATAACAGTTTGCCATTCTTGAGGAACTGAAAGAATACGTAATCCATTAGTTAGAACACTCATGATAAAAGCACCTATTACTGTTCCTAATATAGTTCCTTCACCTCCGCTTAAAGAGGTACCCCCAATAACAACCGCAGCTATTGCGTCCAATTCATAGCCTGCCCCAAGAGCTGGCTGTGCAGAATTTAACCTCGATGCTATAAGAACACCAGCCAAACCACTAAAAGCACCACCAAGAGTATATATTGCTGTTTTCCAGGCAGCAGTATTTACACCAGATAAACGAGTAGCTTCTTCATTACTACCAATAGCAAAATTGTATCTACCTAAAATAGTCTTGGTCAAGATAATACTTGCTAATATTGCAGCTATAGCAAAAATCAAAACTGCATTTGGAATGCCTATACCCGGAATAATGGAATCCATAGCTATTTTTCTAAAAGCTGGAGTATCATTAAAATATATCGGTTTCGTTCCAGATATTACAAGAGAAAGTCCTTTTGTAACCATCATCATACCTAAAGTTGCAATGAATGGTGGAATCTTCATCCTTGCAATAGTTATGCCATTTACCAGTCCGCAAGATGCCCCTGCCAGTATTCCTGCTATAACTCCTATAGGAATAGGCAGCTTGAAATAAGTTATAAATACACCTGACATTACTGCTGAAAATGTCATTACAGTACCAACAGATAAGTCAATTCCTGACGTTATAATTATAAATGTAACACCTAATGCCAATACACCGTTTACGCAAGTTGCTAAAACAATTGAAATAATATTATCAAATTTAAAAAAGTTTGGTGAAGCAATAGAAAATATCACGAATAATACAATCAATCCTGCAAATGCAAGCAATTTTTGCGTAGCATCCGAATGAAATAAAGAGTTCTTGGTTATTTTTATTTGCATTTTTTGTACCCCCAGATTTACTAAATATTTATTTGGACCTTATTAACTATTCTTTATCCGATATTATAAGTTATATCAGGCTTCCCTTTTAGTTGCATATCTCATAATGTTTTCCTGGGTCGCCTCGGTAATGCTGATTTCGCCGGTTATTCTTCCTTCACACATTACAACTATACGTTGACTCATACGAAGAATTTCTGGCAACTCTGATGAAATCATGATAATAGATTTACCCTCACTGGCTAAATCTTTAAGCAGCTTATAAATTTCGCTTTTAGCTCCTATATCTATACCACGAGTAGGCTCATCAAATATTAAAATATCACAATCCTTGGTCAGCCATTTTCCAATTACAACCTTCTGCTGATTTCCACCAGATAGGTTTTTCACTTTTTGTTTTAAGCCTGGTGTTTTGATTTTTAGAGCATTAACATAATAATCTCCTGTCTTACGAGTTGAAGAACTATCAATACATCCAATATAATTCATAAACTTTTTATATGTAGATAGAACTATATTAGTTTCAACATCCAGACCCAGTGCCAGCCCATATCTTTTTCTATCCTCTGAAAGATAACCAACTCCATTTGCAACAGCATCCGCAGGACTTTTTATATTAACTTTTTTACCGTGTATATATATTTCTCCAGATTCAATAGTGTCTGCACCAAATATTGCACGAGCTACTTCTGTACGTCCTGCTCCCATCAACCCTGAAAATCCAAGAATTTCACCTTTTTTCAAATTGAAACTAACATTCTTAATAGCTTTTCCACTATTTAGATTTTTTACCTCAAGTACAACCTCTGCATCATCTCTAATAGGTTCTTCTCTTTTGCTTTCATAAATTACGCGCCCAACCATCATACTTATTATTTTTTCTATTGATACATCATTGGTATTAACAGTATCAATATAACAACCATCACGCATAACAGTTATTCGGTTGGAAATCTTCTTCAATTCCTCCATTCGATGAGAAATATATACTATTCCAACTCCCTTTTCTTTCAGCTTATAAATAATACGAAAAAGTTCTTCAATTTCAGATTCTGTTAATGCCGCTGTTGGTTCATCCATTATCAGAACTTCTGCATTAAATGACAAGGCTTTTGCTATTTCAACCATTTGTTGTTTGGCAACAGTAAGATCTGAAACTTTGATTGTAGGATCCAAATCCAGATGCATTGTAGCAAAAAGTTCTCTTGTTTTTTCATTTATTTTCTTCTCATTTAGAAAAATTTTGACACCTTTTCGAGGTTCCCTACCAATAAAAATGTTTTGAGCTACAGTAAGATGCGGCATCAAATTCAACTCTTGATGTATTATACTAATGCCTAAATTTTGTGCAGCCTTTGGATTATGAATCTCAACCTCTTTACCCTTATAGTGGATAGTTCCGGCATCTTTTGTATACACCCCGGTAAGTACCTTCATCATGGTAGATTTTCCTGCACCATTTTCACCAATTAGTGCATGAACTTCTCCAGAATTCAACTCAAATTTGCATTGACTTAGAGCGTGTACACCTGGAAAAAATTTTTCAATTCCCTCCATTTTGACTAGAACATCACCCATGTGAAAATCACCTCAAATCTATTTATTATAGATGAAAAATATATTTAATCATCTATATCGAAAACACATATTGCAGCTAAGATAATTAATTTAGGAAAGTAAATTTCATCCTTAATTATGAGTTTAACACCAAAGGGTAAATTGATTAATACTAAATACTATTATTTTGGTTAGAAATTCTACTGTGTTTTGTAAGGCATTAATACCAATATGCCCACTATTTAGAAAAAGGGAAGAGCAGCTTTTGATTCTCAGGTGTATACATATTGCTTTTATCAATTACCATAGAACCAGTATTTATAAACGCGGGAACAGATTTATTTTGTAGCACATCATTCGCTATTTTTACTCCCAAATATCCCATACTAAAAGGATTTTGGACTACTGTAGCTTGTATAACGCCTTCTTCCATGTAATCAATTTCTTCTAAAGTACTGTCAAAGGCTATTACTTTTACTTTACCTGCTAATTTCAAGTCCTTAACGGTTTGGGCCACACCTATAGAAGACATGGCATTTAGTCCTACTATAGCATCTATATCCGGATTTTCAGTTATAATTTTTCTTGTAAGTACACTGGAAAGTTTTACATCTGACAAACCATATTCTATACATACTACCTTTATATTAGGAAAGTCCTTAAAAGTCTCTAAAAGGCCTCTCTCTCTTTCATCTACTGACGCAGCTCCTTTTATAGAATTTATAACAGCGATTTTACAATTATCACCTACAACCTCTATTAGCTTATCAGCAACTTTCTTACCTGCATTTATATTGTCAGTAGCAATAAAGCTTGAAATATTTTTAGAATCAACTCCAGAATCTATAACAATGACAGGAATTTTAGCCTTTATGGCTTTTTCAACTACACTAACAAGCTTGTTATAATCACAGGCTGCTAAAACAATTGCATTGGTTTTTCTTTCAATGGCTTGATTTACAAGTTCAATCTGCATATCTATATCTCCCTCAAATTCTGGAGCACAAAAATTTATATCCACATCAAATTCCTTTGCCGCAGCGTCTGCTCCCATTTTTACTGTCTGCCAAAAATCAGCATCTATCATTTTTACGATAACATCGATGTTTTTTTTCATTTTATTTTTGGTGAATAAAGAATCTGCTAGTGAAGAAGTTAACAATAAAACTGCTAATATCAATACTAATATTGAAATTACTCTAAGAATAGTTTTCATATGCATTCCTCCATTTTACATATTTTCAAAAGGTAACCATATTTTTACTCTTGTGCCTACTTCCAACTCACTCTCTATTTCCAGCCCATATTGCTTACCGAAGTAAATTTGCAATCTCTCATGCACATTTTTTACACCTACACCAGAACCATCAATACTTTTTGATTCACTAGACAGAATTTTTTCTAATTTTTCGGGTGGCATTCCTAGACCATTATCACAAACCTGCAGTAAAACCTTATTTCCAACAATTGATGTTGTAATCCTGATGATTCCCTTATCTACCATATGTTCTATGCCATGATACAATGCATTTTCAATCATAGGCTGAAGTATTATCTTTAAGGTTTTACATTTTAATGTTTCTGGATGTGCATCTATTGTATACTCAAGCTTATCCTTATAACGGATTTTCTGTATTATTAAATAATTTCTTGCGTGTTCAATCTCATCATTTACAGTTATAATTTCTGCTCCCTTACTTATACTAATTCTAAATAACTTAGCAAGAGCAGCTACCATTGTAATAACTCCTTCAATCTTACCACTTTCGGCCATCCATACAATGGAATCTAATGTATTGTACAAAAAGTGAGGATTAATTTGTGCTTGAAGTGCCTTTAGCTCACTTTTTCGCTTTGATTCCTGTTCATAAACAATTTGCTCCATAAGCTTTTTTATTCTATTAATCATTAAATTAAAGGCCCTGGATAGATGCTTTACCTCTTCTTCTCCAGCCTCTTCTGCTCTAATATTAAAATCTCCCTGTTCAACCTTCCTCATTAATCTTTCTAATTGCTTTATAGGCTGTGATATTTTAGCAGATACAAACATAGATACGGCAACTGCAAAAATAATCCCAAAAATAAATATAAATATTATAAAGGAATTTATTTCTTTTCTACTGGTGACAATTTCATCCATATATCCTATCCCCACTATTTTCCAATTAGTGTATTTTACTGTATTGACTGTTACAAGACGTTTTTCACCCTTAAAAATTTCAGTATAACTTCCATCATTATGTTTCAAAACATTATCAATATTTTCGTTTTTTACACCAATATATATTAATTGCTGTTGTGGATGATAGACAATATTTCCATTTTGGTCAATTATTTAAATATATCCCCTCTTTCCAAGGCTTACTCTTTGGCATAACTCCTCTATACCACTAAAATTCATGTCAACAAGGAGAACCCCTTCTATATTTTTCTTATTATTTATAAAATTAACACCTCTACTAAGAGAAACAACCCATTTATGTTGAGCAGTAAATAAATTTTGAACATGAGGAGAAGAAAAATACAGTGTTTCAGGCTCTGCAATGGCATTTTTAAACCAATCCTGATTTTTTATTACTACACCTTTTTTTAGAAGTTCTCTTGGTCTGACTACGTTAGAATAGCCTTCATTATAAAAAAGTCCAACAGTTACAATTTCCTTCTTATATTTTAGTGTAACTTCAAATAAATTATCCAATTCTTTTTCTGTCAAAATCAATCTGGTTTCAACGTAGTCACCAATTAAATCAGAAACCTCTGTCATACCCTTTAAATAATATTCCATATTTACGCTTAATTGGTATATTATTTCCTGTGCGCCTTCTGAAGCAATATTTTCAGCATTTTCAGAGAATTTATTATATATGATTCCACCTACAAGTATCATAGTAAATATAGTAATAACGGTAAAGGAAAGGGTAATTATTGTCTGTATACTATTTAATTTGAAAGCACCAACAATAACACCTACTGCATTTGAAATATTTTTAAATGGCTTACTCTTCAAAACCCATCCCCCATTATAAATTATTCAAACTATTTCTATATTCTGTAGGAGAGAATCCATAATACTTTTTAAAGCAGTAACTAAAGTAGTGAGATTCTGTATATCCAACCTTTTCAGCTATTTCAAAAGACTTCAGGCTTGTTGTTGCTAATAAATCCTTAGCTGCCTCCATTCTTATTTTAACCAAATAATTATTAAAAGTCTCTCCTGTTTCTTTTTTAAAAACTGAGCTAAAATAGCTTGGGCTAATATGCAGAATACTACAAATCTTGTTTATTTTCATATCACAATCAGAGTAATTAGTATTTATATAGCTTATTGCTTTCTCAACGAGTAATTTACATGTATCCTGCCTTTTTCCTGATATATAGTTAATTAGCTTTATACAAATACTTTTAAACCAATCTTTTACTTCTTCAATTGTGTTAAATTTATACATTTCTACAAACAAATTATAGTTTTGTCCAAAAACTTCTCCTCTATCCAATCCAAGACTTGTAG
>CAYYEC010000141.1:0-6507 GCA_964470745.1 uncultured Eubacteriales bacterium
CTCCAACACTTATATTTCTATTGTTTAAAGCATCTATTGTTTTTAATATAATGGACGTTTTCCCCGATGAAGGAGGGCCCGATATTGTTACTATATTCATAACTTATACCTCCAAATAATGTAAGGGGACACACCTCTTGTGTTTGGGTCATTCATGCCTAGTAATGCCTCCTTCTCACTCTTCTACTTTTTTGCTATACTTATTTATCACTTCTTTTTTACTTGATAAAATTTTTAAATATCTTTTCACACTTAGCAATCAATTCACCTATATCATTACTTTTTATATACTCCCATCCCAACCACATAAATTTATGGTCACTTGTCAACATATTATCCACATCAGGATTTATACTTGGGAATTTACCATTGTGTGATAGTATTTCTCCAACTTCTTTTGAAGCAAAGAATTCAACAATTGGTTTTAATTTTTCTTTCTTTTCCTTTTTACTGAGTAGGAATATTGGACTTATTATTGCTCCATCAGCCGGCCACACAGCCTGCATTGGGCCTTCTCTTTTAGTCATCTTTGTAAAGAAGTAAGGCATAATGGTAACTGCTGGCTTATTTGTTTTCTTAATATGTGATTTAACCATTTCTGATGGGTGCATGCTTCTTAATAAGCATTTCCCAAGTTTTCTTACCCCTTCTTCACCATATTTCTTATAGATATTTAAAAGTATAGCATTAAACAGGTCAAAATCTCCTACAGGTAAACTAACACTATTTTCAAACTCGGGTTTTAATATATCAGCCCAGCTTTTTGGGATTTCCCTTCCGTTTAATTCTGCTGTATTCACCAGGAATACAGCAGGAACCACTCCAATAATTGAATACTGTCTATCCGGGTCCTTTAAATCTATATAATCATTATCAAAATCCTTATTAAATTTATCAAATCCAGTTAAATCCTCAAAAGCTCCCTGTTCCTTGAATTTGCCTATCAAGTTTTTATCAAAGAATAAATCGAATCCTGCTGAAATAAATAAATCGGCCAAAACATCTGGTGACTTAGCTTTTTCTATTACTCCCTTAATCCAACCAACACCCATAGATGCAGATTTCAATTCATGATCTATAGTCATATTAAGCTTGGAACCTTTCCGGTCCATCCAGGTATTAAACCCTTCCATTATGGGAACTCTTACAGGACAAGGTAAAATTCCTTCAATTCTTATATCTGCATTTGTTAATTTTATTTTTTCACCTAGAGATTCATCAACTGAATTTTTCTTTTCTTCAATAACTTCCACCAATTTATCTGTAAATGTTTTAATATTTATTTTTTTCATTGTCAATGCAGCTTCTAAAGTAATAGCTTTTCCTATTGCTTCTCTTTGCTTATCATCTTTTATATTTTCAAAGCCGATAGAAATTAATGGATTTATTGTTTCAGGATATTTCTCTGTTATTGTATATAATGTATCTTTTATATCAAAATAAGTATTTTGCACTTATATCAACTCCCCAAATTAAGTATTTCTGGATATTATGAATATTATTATACTTATAATCTGTGTTTTAATATGTAACATACGTTACCAAATATAATTTTCTTTACAAAAACTCATGAGTTTTGTTCTCATGAGTTTTTATAGAAAATTATATTTGGTATTAAATTAAACTTTATATAGACTACTTATTAATCTTTTACCCGCTTCAGTTTTAAAATATTTTTCCTTTATAGTACCTATGCTCTCTTTATCCATACTCTCTTCATAAATATTTACCAAAAAATCCGCTTCAATTAGAATTTGAAAATCTTTTCTATCAATTCTGCTGTAGCTATGATGATTACCAATTAAGTAACAAATTCTATCTAAAATACTTTGTTCAATTTTAAAATCTTTAAGAATTTCCCTGGCAACCGGTGGTCCCTCAATCTCCTGATATCTCCCTGATGAAGAATTATACTTTTCTTCACTGATTTTAATCCCAATATCATGCAATAACGCAGTTACTTCAATAATGAATAGTTCATTCTTTGCTAATTTCTCAAACTTTCCGATGCATCTTGCAAAGCTGTGTACTTTTAATGCATGATTAACCCTTCTCACATCTCCATCAAAATAATTTACCATTTTTTCAGTAACAGCAGAAATATTCTTTTTCATTTTTTACCATCCTTTTCTTAGCCTTTTTATTTACAATTCTTTTAATAAATTTAGTAACAACCTGCAATATTATACAATAAAACTAATAAGTCCAAACTACCGGCACAAAAAACTGATATACCCTAGTACACTATTCGGCAAATTCGTTCCTTTACTTGTAGTCTGCTTACCCTGAACAATAAACTTTACAGTCCACAAGGCGATAATTATTACCAATATTATTATACTATATTGTTCTATAAGACTAAATACCTGATTTTTTTGATGTATATTTTGATTTTAAAAAGGGCTGTTGAAAAATATTTTTCAACAGCCCTTTTTGTGTTAATTCCTTACCGAAATTAATTTAATTTTACTTATTATTTACAAAAACAAACTTAGTATGGCACTTGCAAGTATAAGCATTATAGCGCCTCCGATACGAGATGAAATCTGTGCAAATGGCATAAGCTTCATACGATTCGCAGCTGAAAGTACTGCAACATCTCCGGTACCTCCCATGTTAGCCATACAAAGACCTGCAGTAATTGCTGCTTCAATAGGATAGAAGCCCATTAACCTGCCTACAATTCCAGATCCCAGTATTGCACCAATTACCGTTAATCCAACTAAAATAACATACTGTAATGTAAAGGCTTCCACCACCTGTGCAAGATTAGTATATGCCACACCTATTCCAACAAGCAAAACACCAGTTAAATTTTTCATTACAAACTGGAACCACTGATGGGCACTTTCTTCGTATTGTCTAGGCATAATTCCTAAAGCTTTAACTATGGCAACAGTTATTATCATGCATGCATAGGAGTGTATATCCGGTATAAATTTATGAACTATAGTACCAAAAGCAAAAAAGGTTAATGATATAAATAAGCCTACTCCCATTTTAATAAAATCAAGTGATGCTTTTGTTCCCTCTTCTACAACTGTATCTGAACTAGCGATCATCAAATTACCATTACCTGTAAGTTTCTGTTTTGACTTTCCAAGTTTATCAAGTAATCCTGCAGAAACTATGGCCATTGCATTTCCCAGTGCTACTGCAGGAACCATGATTGAAAGCATTTCTGCAGGGTCCTTCATAAGTGCTGAACCAAAAATCTTAGACAGTGGAACTGCACCTGCTCCCATTCCACCACCCATAATAGGAATAGCAATATAAAAAATAGCATTCTTTGCTCCATACCCTGTTAATACTCCACCTATTCCAACAAGTAATACGGCTACTGCAACACCAGCCAATATAGCAGGTAAATATCTGACTGCTGCTCTAATCAATAGTTTCCTGCTCATCCCTAAAATACTTCCTGTTATAAGCGCAGCAATGTAAAAATCTAAAAAGCCTCCACCCTTCATAAATGTAGTCATATTAGCAATTTGCTCCTTAGGAATAATGTTGAACGTAACCAGTGCAGCTGAACCAAATATAATAATGATTGGCCCGCCTCCAAGATATGACTTGACAATTGGCAGCTTATTTCCCACTTCTCCAAACACTGAACCAACTACAAACATTAATGCCAAAGCACCTATCATTCCGGCAGGAAGTACATTAAGATATGTAGCAATTAATACAATTGCTGAAATAATTGCAAATACCGGAAGTGAAATCCCCATAATACTATAACTTTTTTTTACTGATGCCTCCATATAATACCTCCTATTTATGTTTTCTTGATACTTTAGTTTCTACGGCTTTCTGAGCAACAGCCTTTGAAACGTTTGTTCCTACTCTTTTGTCAAATACACTTGGTATAACATAGTCTTCACACAACTCATCATCACTTACAATTTCAGCTATTGCATAGGCTGCCGCAATCTTCATTTCTTCGTTTATATCATTTGCACTTACATCCAGTACCCCCCTAAATATACCGGGGAATGCAAGTACATTGTTAATCTGATTCGGGAAATCCGAACGGCCTGTACCAACTACCCTTGCTCCAGCGTCCTTCGCATCATCCGGCATTATTTCCGGCATTGGATTTGCCATTGCAAATACAATAGCATCCTTGTTCATGCTTGCAACCATTTCCTTGCTCACTATACCTGGGGCAGAAACACCGATAAAAGCATCTGCATTAACCATTGCATCACTTAATGTACCTGATCTTTTTTGCCTGTTTGTTATTTTTGAAAGTTTTTCATGAACTTTATTTTTATAATTTCCTCCATCAAAGAGTATCCCTTCCTTATCGCAGACAATCACATTTCCTGCACCCAATCCGAGCATCATCTCAGTTATAGCAGTCCCTGCGGAACCTGCTCCATTAATGACTATCGTAATATCTTCAATTTTTTTGCCAACAAGCTTTAATGCATTAATAAGTCCGGCACTGCAAACTATAGCAGTTCCATGCTGGTCGTCATGAAAAACAGGTATATCCAGCTCCTCTTTTAAACGTCTTTCAATTTCAAAGCACCTCGGCGCACTAATATCTTCCAGATTAATTCCACCAAAGGTAGGTGAAATCATCTTTACAGCTTTTACTATTTCATCAACATCCTTAGTATCAAGACAAATTGGAAACGCATCTACATTGGCAAATTCCTTAAATAAGATAGCCTTTCCTTCCATCACAGGCATTGCAGCTAATGGACCAATATCACCCAGCCCAAGTACTGCTGTTCCATCAGTAACTACAGCCACTAAATTGCCCTTTGAAGTATACTTATAAACATCATCCGCGTTTGCATAAATTTTTTTACATGGCTCTGCAACACCTGGTGTATAAGTAGTACTAAGTGCATCTTTGTCTTTTACTTCCACCTTGGATTTCATTTCCAGCTTTCCGGCATTTTCTTCATGCAATATTAAGCTTCTTTCCAAATAATTCATAATTATCACCTTCTCTCTTTGACTAAATGCCATATGTATCCTCTCCAGATGACATAATCATACATTATAATTTGCAAACCATAAATATTAAGAAAATAAAGATAAAATTTTGAACATAAAAAAAACCTTGATATATAATTATCAAAGTTTTTTGTTTCAATAAATTAAACTCTACAGTGTATTTACTTTTTCACACTTTTATACAAATAGCTTGGTCTTCCGATTGAGCCGTATTCAACTTTTGATACTACATCTCCTTTTGTGACCAGATAGTCCAGATAGCGTCTTACAGTAACCCTGGACAGTCCTGTTCCTTCCGCAACTTCTTCACTGGTTAAAAAAATATTTCTATTCCCGATAAAATTCCATATAATTCTTAGGGTGTTTTTATGAACCCCCTTTTCCAGCTCAGTATCATCACAATATGCATTACTATTAGTTATTTTATCAATATCTTCCTGTCTAAATGTGTCTTTACCATGTAGTAACTTATATCTGGCAAGATAATTATTTAAAGACTTCTTAATTCTATTTTTGTCAAAGGGCTTTATCAAGTAATCAACAGCTCCAAGCTTTAAGGCTTCATCGATTTCTTTTGCCTCTTTAGCTGCCGTGACCAGTATAACATCCGTATTAATAAAATTTGTACGCATTTTTTCCATTAACGAGATTCCATTCATTTTAGGCATATATATGTCAAGGATTAACAGATCAATTTCTGTTGACTGCAATAATCCAAGTGCATCCTCACCATTTGATACAACTGAAATTACCTTAAACCCGGTCAAACTTTCCACATACCTTTTATTAAGCTCTGCAACCATAGGGTCATCTTCAACAATTAGAACCTTGATCATTTCATGTCCTCCTTAGGTAATTCAACAGTAAAATCACAGCCTTGTCCAAATGTGGATTTAACTTCTATACTGCCATTTAACACATCAACTGCATCTTTTACAAAAAATAGTCCCTGTCCCCTGATCCCTTCTTTTGTACTGTATCCTTTTTCAAAAATTCTGGGTAGATTTTCCTCTTCTATCCCCGCCCCGTTATCAGTTACTTTGATGATTATCTTCTCATCATTTTCTTTAATAGATACATCAATTATACCTTTATCAACACTCCCATCCTTAAGTTCATCCATGGAGTTTTCAATAAGATTTCCAAGTATTGTAATTAATATTCCACCCTCAACTCCTCCTGCATTCTTACTTAAACTGCTGTTACTACCAACTCTAAGCTTTATCCCCAGCTCCTTAGCTCTGCTTATTTTACCCAGAAGGAGACCTGCAATAGTAGATTCTTTTATATTCCAAATCACTCTGCTTAATAATTTCTGATGATTTTCTGTTTCTTTCATAATATATCTTTTAGCTTCCTCTGCTTCCCCAATATCTATAAGTCCTACTATTGTATGCAGTTTATTCATAAACTCATGGCTGCTTGCCCTGAGTGCTTCAACTATCTGCCTGACCCCGGTCATTTCTTCCGCAAGCCGTTTAAAGTCCGTTCTATCTTTAAATGTGGCAATAGCACCCACAATCTTACTTTTTG
>CAYYEC010000141.1:6517-8733 GCA_964470745.1 uncultured Eubacteriales bacterium
CTACAACTGTATCGTTTATTGTTTGTTCTTTGTAATATTCAGCCGCTCCCGACACCATTATCTCGGATAATTTGCACAAAGGAAACACTTCCTGTATATTTTTACCGATCAAATTTTCTTCACTAAGATGCAATATTTTAATAGCTGAATCGTTGACTAATGTTATGAGACTATCCCCATCTATGGCAATAATACCTTCATGTATTGCATCAAGCATACCTTGTTTTTGTATGTATAGCCTTGTTATTTCTTCAGGTTCAAGACCTAAAAGAGTATTTTTAATATTATCCGAAAGTATAAGCGCACCAAAGGCTCCAATTAACATCCCTATAAAACCGGAAAAAATCAAGACTCTAATGGCATCATTAATTTGTTCTGTCAAGTTTTCTATCAGCTTACCTGCCATAACAAATCCAACCTGTTTACCATCATCATTAAAAACCGGTACAAAAGCTCTTACTTCCCATCCAAGAGTACCTTCTGCTTCGGATATGTAACTCTCAGCATTTTGTAAAACCTTTTTTTCATCCCCTCCTACAAATTCCTTACCTATTTTATCCTTATGGGGATGGGCATATCTTATGTTATTCATATCAACAACTACTATAACTTCAATACGTTGAATGGAAGCCAGAATACCATCTACATATCTTTGTATTTGCACTTCGCCATCAGGTTTCCCTAAATTTTGCCTTACGATAGAAGCTCCCGCAACAATTTTAGCTATGTTCATTATATTAATCTCAGTCTCTTCCCTGATTTCGTTTATTCTCCAGCGTGAGATATAAAAAACTGTACTAAGAAGAGAAGTGAAAACCACAATAATCATTAAGATGGTTATTTTCGTCTGAAGCTTCAAATGAATTTTCTTCCAGAATGTCTTTTGCATGATTTTTTACCTCTAATATGTTAAAACTAATTTTTATATACTTCTTCATCCCTTTTATATACAATTGTCCTATAGGGATAAGGAATCTCAATTCCTTCCATGTCAAATCTTTCTTTAATACTTTTATTTAAATCACATTTCATTACAAAAGCTTCTGCACTATCCTTCGCCCAAGCCCAGGCTCTTAAATTAACAGAAGAATCTCCAAAAGATATCAATCTGACCGGTACAGGTTCATCACCATTTTTTATATTTTCTTCTGTTCTATTGTCTAAAAAGAATCTATGCTTTATTACCTCATCCTTTATAATATTCATAGCCTTGTCAATATCGGAATCATAACTGATTCCGAAGTCTAGAAAATTGCAAATCTTTTCATCTATTAAATTAGCATTCTCAATCATCTCATCACTTATAACTGAATTTGGTATAATTATTCTCCTATTTTCAAAAGTTCTTATAATAGTGTGTCTAAGAGTAATATCTTCTACAATACCTGTTGTACCTTTACCTATAAAACTTACTCTATCCCCAATCCTGAAAGGTTGGAATAATGAAATAAACACTCCACTAACAAGATTTGAAAATGTCTGTTGGGATGCAAATCCAATTATTATTGCCAATATTCCTGAACTGGCAAATATAGAAACTGCAATAGCTCTTAATGGAGCTATTGAATAAATAATAGCCATAACACCTAAAAAATAAATCATTCCTGAAATGAAATGTCTTATAAAATTAAATTGTGTTGTATCTACTTTTATATTTTTAAGATTGAACTTTGCAATTCTAACATCTATAAGTTTTTTAGCAAATTTTTTAAATACAAAAATTGTAACTAATATTAGTGATATTTTAAGAATAGTTAAAGCAACCTCTGTTTGTATTAAAGTCAAAATATTATTAATTGTTTCATCAAAAATCTTTTGTATATTAATATTCATTTGTACTCCTCCACATTATTTTATTCTCTTTCTATATTGTAATGGTGTCATTTTTGTAAACTTTTTAAAAATTTCATTAAATCTTTGCTGATTTGAAAAGCCTATATTTAAAGCTATTTCACTTACTTTCATGTTTGTAGCTGAAAGTAACTCTTTCGCCCTGTCTACTCTTACCTTAAGCAAATAGTTTATTGGGCTCAGCTTTGTCTCTTGCTTAAACACTCTTGTAAAATAACTTGAACTTAAAAATACAAACTTTGAAATATCTTTTAAAGAAATATCTCTCTCATAATTATTTTGAATATATTTCTCAGCTATATTCACAAGTTCCTTTATTGTGGGACTCTTATCTTGTTTTTTTTTATAACACTCCATCTTAATGG
>CAYYEC010000142.1:0-8725 GCA_964470745.1 uncultured Eubacteriales bacterium
AGTTCCAGAATCTAAGAATATAAAATAATAAATAAAAAAAGTGCTTAACTAAAGTTTGAAAAAAAGTGTTCCAAAAAACTTTACATTATTTGAAAAAATCTTTATGATATAATAATTATAATAGTATTTTTATCCGCAAGACCGATTGAAAATAACACAGTCGGTTTTTTCATGCCCGGAAGGCAGGACTGAAAGTACTATTTTTTTTTGACATAATATTTTAAATGTTAAAAAAATACTCTAAAGTATCCGTTGAAAGAGACCGTGTTATAAATGGCTTATATGGCGGATTTGAAGGGTATTTTTTGATTTATACATAATATATGATATGTAAAGGTGGGGTAGTTATGAAGGCTATTGATTTGTTGGATGAGTATAGGGTGAAGCAGGAGGAAAAAAAGAGTCTTAATACTGTTAGTGCGTATGTGTCGGATGTGGGTCAGTTTAATGGATTCTTAATGGAGAAGGGAAAAGAGTTTGATGGGATTACAAGTGAGGATGTTAATGTTTATATTGAATTCATGCTTGCGAGGGTCAATGAGCTGACCGGAGAGCTGCTGAAGCCAAAGACCATTAACAGGAAGCTTGTGAGTATAAGGAAGTTTATTGACTATTTGAATTCCAATGAAAAGTATGAAAAAAAGATATTTGTAGAGATTGAATTGCTTAAAGTGCAGGAACAGTATTATCTGGAGGATTTGCTGAGTAAGTGTGAATTTGATAGGATGGTTGAACGGACCCTGCAGGAGAAGGATATTGATTCATATGTACTGTTTAATACATTATATTACACAGGTACAAGGGTGTCGGAGCTTTTGCAGATAAAAGCTGAAAGTATAAAGAATGATAATCTTGTTGTAAAGGGTAAGGGAAGGAAGTACCGGGAGATTATTCTTGGTGATACGATTGTTGAAATTCTGAATGATTATATTGAAAAAAATAAAATTGGGCCAAAAAATCTACTATTTAATATGACCCGTCAGACGGTACATAATGCGATCAAGTATTACGCAGGCCAGTGCCGGATCAAGCTTGCCAGAGCCCATGCGCATAACTTCCGGCATCTATGTGCTTTCAGACTGATTGAAAACGGTGCAACTCTTGAAGAAGTGGCGGACTTTCTGGGGCATACCAATATAAATACAACGAGGATATATACCAGGAAGACCAAGAGCGAACTGAGGAAGACGTTGAATAGATTGTAAATGAACTTTAGCGTGAACTTTTTATGAACTTTACAATGACCTTTCTGCCATGTTAATATGAGTACAATAGAATTTTTGTAAAGAGAGAAAACCGTTTGGATAATTCCAGCGGTTTTTTTATTTTGGGAGGATTTATGAAAGTTATGGATATAGGAAAATGTGAGAAGTGTTTGTGGAAGGTTGATGTTGGGGGGAAGTATGTGTATCCTTTTAGTAAATGTATTATGAAAATAATTGTAAAAAAAATAATAACAATTAGAGGATTATAGTAATATGTGGAGAATTAAAGTATAAATATGAATTGCAATAACTATTATAGCTGGAGGTTTGCATAATGAAAAAACTATTAGTTTTAATTGTAATATTACTTGGTTGTCTATTAAATATTTCTATCAGTTTTGCAGCGGAAAATATAAAAGAATATCCAGAAATAAGCATTATAATTGATGGTAATAAAATGAATTACAATGATGTGCCAATAAATTTTAATGGTAGAACATTGTTGCCCTTAAGAGAAATGCTAGTTAGTCTTGGGGTTCAAAATGACAGCGATCATATAAAATGGAATAGTGAGGATAGAAGTGTTACAGTAGTTAAAAATGATAAAACTATTTATCTTAAAATAAACAGTAAGGAAGCATCAATCAATGAGTCAGTTGTTACTATTGATGCTGAACCTATTATATATAATAATAAGACTTACATACCTATAAGGTTTGTTGCTGAAACTTTTGGGAAAAAAGTACTTTGGGATTCAGATAGAAAAGAAATAGTAATTTACAATGAAGATGACTTATTAGCAATTAATAAAATCCTTTCAGACGTAAAGAACAAGGTTAACTCTTTTGAAAAATGCAAGATAACTATAAGGTTTAATTATACATATAAGTTTGATGATTATAAAGGAGACATTAAATCATTATTTTATTTTGAAGTTGATGACGATAATCAAATACTTTACGAAGAAGAAACTGATTTAGAATCTAATACAGTTAAGAAAACATACTTTAAAAATGGTATTTATTATAAATTTAAAGAAGAAGAGAATTTGTGGAAAATAATAAGTAGAGGAAATGATTACTTAGATTTTAAGGAAGGTAGTATTTCTGATGTACATGGTTTGGATGATATTTTAAATGATGACTTTTCAAAGCTTCAACTACAGATAAAAAACGATGCTGAAACTGGTGACACCATATTAGAAGGATTTATTTCACCTAAATATTATACAACAAATAATGAAGAAGATTCAGGATTAGTTAGTAAAGAAGACGATAGTACTTACATAAAAGTAATAATTGGTAATGCTGGGTTATACAAAAACATTATCGTCAACTTAGTTAATAAGCAACTTGATGAATCCAGTACAGGGTTATATTTTGATATGAAATTTGCTTTTGAAACAGATAATTTTATTTCAAGAGATTTTGACAATCTTGAGGAAGTAACACCAGAAATGCTTTTTTATGATAATTACTCATTGGGATATAGTGAGTATAATAAAGGTAATTATGAAAAAGCAATAGAATACTTTGAAAAAGCAATAGAATATGATCCCAGTAATTATTATTCTTATTTATATGCAGCTAATTCATATACTGTTTTAAATAAATATGAAGAATCAATAAATTTATATGAGAAAGCTATAGAAACAGATTCTAGCAAGATAATGGCTTATGTTAACATGGGAAAAGTATTAAGAATGGTAAATAGGTATGAAGAGGCAATTGAATCATACAAAAATGCAATAAGTTGGGAACCTGATAACTACTATTTATATTTAATGATTGGAAATATTTTAGACGATATGGGGAAATTTGAAGAAGCTATACAGTATTATGACAAAGGGATTGAAATTAATTCTAATGACATTAGTTTATATTCTAGTAAAGGAGGAGCGCTATTGTTTATAGGGGAGAAAGATGAAGCAAGAAAATGCTTTGAAAAAGCTGTTGAAATCAAGAATTATTCAGTTAATAGTTCAAATAATAGGGGTCTTGCACTTATGAAGTTAGAAAGATATGAAGAAGCTTTAATTGAATTTGATAAGTTTATAGAACTTGTACCATATAATCCGACAGGATATAATAATAAAGCTGCTACATACTTATATATGGGTAAATATCAAGAATCTTTAGAATATTATGACAAAGCAATAAATTTAAATGCTAAATTAGCCAATGCATATTACGGAAAAGCTCTTGCATATGGAGCAATCAAAGACGTAGAAAACTTTAATATATGTATAAATAAAAATATAGAATTAAATCCAATAGTAATAGATTGGGTTGAACCTGTAGAATTTAGTGAAGAATTTAAAAGTAATGAAGCAGTAAATAAAATTTTACTAGAATATAACTATTATAAATAATAAAAATGTTGGGGGTAAAAATTTTGAATGAAATAAATGAGGTAGTTAAAAGCGAAGTAAATGTAATAGATTTAAATGATAATAGGAATTTAGAAGGTATAGGTGGCTGGTTAATTTTAGTTCTAATAGGATTAATAATTTCAATTATAACTTCAGCTTATGCAGCATGGGAATATGACATAAAATCACTAATAGAAAAATCCTTATATGTATGTTTAGATCCTCAGTCGGAACTTTACAATTTATTTGTAATTCCAACTCTAATTTATGAATTATTTATTAATATTGGGAGCGTATTAGTGTCTATAGTGTTATTAATTTTATTATTTAAGAAAAAGAAGAAATTTCCTAAAGTTTTTTGTATTTTTAATATAGTTTATATCTTTCTATTTATTATCGATAATGTATTAGCAATTAAAATGCAAAAGGCCTATAATCAAGATGTTTCTTATTCTGGGGTACTCTCAAGTGATGTTATTAGGCAATTAATACCAACAATAATTTGGGTAAATTATATGATACGCTCTGAAAGAGTAAAAAATACTTTTGTCAATTAAAATAAAATATTACAATTTAAATTAAGAGCTTTGAGCTCTTTTTTTATTTGTAAAAAGGTACTTTCAGGGCTTTGAAAGCCTTGCGGTGGCGCATGAACCCGAAAAACGATTAGCCACGAAATTTTTATTTTCGATTTCGTTCGTTTTGCTGGTTTCTTCTTTAATTTATAAAAGCGAAATTAGGTGAAAAAATATGATAGATTCTTTTGTAACATCAGCAGAGCTGGCAAAATTGATTGGGGTGAGTCAGCGAAGAATACAACAGCTTGAAAGTGAAGGAATTTTGATTAAAAATCCAGACAATAAATTTGAATTGTCAAAAAATATCCAGCTGTTTTACATGTGGAAACTCCGGCCGGCGGAAAATGCCGACTACATGAAAGAGCATGCCTTGCTTGAAAAGGCCAAAAGAGAAAAGGCGGAAATCGAACTTGCCAAGCTGCAGAACAGGATCCATGATGCAGATGATATTGAAGAAGTTCTGACAGGAATGTTGATTACATTCAGGACAAGAATACTGGCGTTACCATCAAAGGTAGCGCCTTTAATTATTGGGCAGAAAAATATAGGAGTGATAACAGATGTTTTAAGAAAGGAATTAAAGACAGTGTTGATTGAACTTTCTGAATATGACCCCGAGATGTTTACAAAGGGTGAATTTGATGAAGAGTAGATTAAAAAAACTATTCAAAAAAATATTGAAGTCGGTTGCACCTCCTCCCGACCTGCTAGTCAGTGACTGGGCAGACAGAAATATCATACTGAGCAGTGAATATGCAAGTGAGCCCGGAAGATGGCACACCGACAGGGCTCCTTACCAAAGGGAGATAATGAACTCTTTCAATGATCCATTGATTGAAAAAATAGTGGTAATGTCAAGTTCACAGGTAGGTAAGAACGCAATAGTTAACAATATCATAGGTTACGCAATAGACAATGACCCCTGCCCCATACTTCTGGTTGAACCCACAATAAAAATTGCGGAGGACTATTCCAAAAGACGTATTGCTCCACTTATAAGGGATACAAAATGCCTGAAAAGAAAGGTTCATGATGTAAAATCAAGGGATTCCAACAATACAATTCTTACAAAAAACTTTCCGGGAGGTTCCATTGCCATGGTAGGTTCAAATTCGGCTAGGGATTTGGCAAGCAAGCCAATAAGGATACTAATCGGCGATGAAATAGACGGTTTTGAAGAATCGGCAGGAACAGAAGGGGATCCAATAGACCTTGCAACCAAAAGAACAATAACTTTTCAAAACAGAAAGATTATTCTGGTAAGTACACCACTTATCAAGCAGACCTCAAGGATAGAGCCCGAATACATGAAGGGTACGCAGGAAAAATGGAAGAAGGAATGCCCTCACTGTGGTGAATTCATATACTTGAATCTTTATAACATGAAATTTGAACATGAAAAAGATGATAAAAACAACTATAGTGTATGGAATGTACGGTTTAAATGTCCTGCATGTCTTGAAGAGTTTGACGAATATACATGGAAAGCTGCTTCGGGTGAATGGATTCCAGATAATCCTTATGTCAAGGACTGCAGAAGCTTCAAGTTGAATGCTTTTGTATCTCCGTGGTTAAGCTGGGAGGCAATAATAAAAGAGTGGCTGACAGTAAAGAAAGACCCCGAGAGGCTGAAAGTTTTTTATAATACCATGCTCGGTGAGTCGTGGGAGGAAAAAGGAGAGATTGAGGATGAAGATTTTCTCATGGATCGAAGAGAGGAATACATGGCGGAGCTGCCAGAAGGAGTTTTGATACTGACTTGTGGAGTTGATGTTCAGGGAAACAGGCTGGAATACGAAATAGTAGGCTGGGGGCATGAAAGGGAGTCCTGGGGGATAGAAAAAGGAGTCATAATGGGAAGCCCCGATGAAGACCAGGTGTGGCAGGATTTGTCGGATAAGCTTGTCCAGAAATATTCCTTTGAAAATGGTGTGAGGCTTTCCATAGCCTGTACCTGTATTGACTCTGGTGGACATTCCACAACCAAGGTATATCAGTTCTGCAAAAGGAACGAGCCAAGACGTGTGTTTGCCATAAAGGGTATGGGTGGTTTTGGGCTGCCGCTCATTCACAGGATTACAAGAACCAAGAATGAAAAGGCAATTCTTATTACCCTTGGTGTTGATGAAGGTAAAAGCAATATTTATTACAGGTTGAAGATAAAGGCTCCCGGAGCAAAGTACTGCCACTTCCCCCAAAATGAAGGGAAAGGCTACGACCGTACATATTTTAAAGGACTTATTTCAGAAAAAATAGTTTACAGAAAGGTCAAAGGGAAAACAGTACCCCAGTGGGAAAAGATAAGCGAGAGAAATGAGCCTTTAGATCTTAGAAATTATGCTACGGCGGCTCTGGAACTGTTAAAGCCAAACTTTGAGGCATTCGAAAAAAGGTTGAAATCAATCCAAAATGCTCCTTCACAACAGGAAAATCCATCACAGACCACGCGAAGAAAAAGAAGGGGAGTAGTACACAGGGGAATAGAGGTTTAGAAAGCAGGTGATAAAGTGACATTAACCGAACAGCTGGCGGATAAGAAAATTCTGTATACCGTATATAAGGAAGCCGAAATGAAAGTGCTGGCCGGACAAAGATACAGGATAGGAACTAGAGAGCTCCAAAGGGCGGATTTGGAGTTCATTCAGAAGGAAAGAGAGAGACTTTTGAAGGATATCTGTGAAATTGAAGCCGCAATATCTGGAAGAGGCCGGAGAAGAGCATACAGAATAACACCAAGGGATTTTTAAGGGAAATGGGGTGAAATGTTGGGTAAGGAAGATTTAATGCTGAAAGCAAAAGAGTATCAGGCAAAAGCAGAAATTGCACAGGCCAAGGCGAATATAGAAATTGCGAAAGCAAGGGCTGAACTGATGAAGGAATTTAGAAATTCGGGATACAGCGAAGGCGGTGCAAGCAGAAAAAAGAAGAGCATGAAGGGCTGGACTGCCAATAGTAAGACACCTCAGGAAGATATTGACCTCAATTTGAATTTATTGAGGCAGAGATCAAGGGATCTGGCAATGAATGCCCCAATTGCCGTTTCAGCTCTAAAAACCAACAGAACCAATGTGGTTGGAGCAGGCTTGAAGCTTAAATGCAAGATAGATTTTAAATATCTGGGGTTGACACAGGAGCAGACCGACGAATGGGAAAAGAATGTGGAGCGTGAATTCGGATTGTGGGCTGATGAAAACTGGTGTGATGCAACGGGCATGAACAATTTTTATGAAATACAGCAGCTTGCATTGAAATCATGGCTTGAAAACGGTGACGGCTGGGCAGTTATAAAGAATGAAAAGCCTACTCCATGGATGCCTTATGGATTAAGGATACATCTGATAGAAGCTGACAGGATTAGCACCCCGCAGACACAATTCAGGTTGAAGACAAGTTTTTATAACGACCCGTATTCCCTGATAGGACAGGCTGATAACGGCAATTACATCTATAACGGAGTAGAGGTAGATTTATCTGGGAAGATCATTGCATACTGGATTTGCAATCAATATCCCAACAGCAACCTTAAAGGTATGAGAAAAAAATGGGAAAGGGTTGAAACTAGAAGCAGTGTCACGGGAAACCCGAACATTCTGCAGTTAATGGAGTCTGAACGGTGTGAGCAGTATAGGGGAGTGCCGTATCTGGCACCGGTGATTGAAGCACTGAAACAAATAACGAGATATACGGAAGCGGAACTTACAGCGGCAGTTGTAACCGCTTTTTTTACTGCCTTTATCAAGCAGAATAGTCCATCAAACGAACTGCCGTTTATGGATTCCATTGGAGAAGAAGAGCGGGTTGACGATGAAGACCCGGATTCCTATGAAATGGGGGCAGGGACAGTTAATGTCCTGGGGCCGGGAGAAGATGTTGTCATTGCAGACCCAAAGCGACCGGCTTCGGGCTTTGAATCTTTTGTTACTTCGATAACCAGATACATCGGTGCCGCGTTGGAAGTTCCATATGAACTGCTTACAAAATCCTTTATGGCAAGTTATTCAGCAAGCAGGGCAGCGCTGTTGGAAGCATGGAAAGCTTTTAGAATGAGACGTACATGGTTTGCTAATGATTTTACACAGCCGATATACAAGCTCTGGTTGTCGGAGGCGGTTGCCAGAGGAAAAGTCAGTGCACCGGGTTTTTTCAATGACCCGAGCATAAAGAAGGCATGGTGTGGTGCCGAGTGGATAGGGCCCTCGCCAGGACAGATTGACCCGGTCAGGGAAGTAAATGCCGCAATATTAAGGAGTGAACATGGATTTTCCACAAGGGAAAGGGAAACCATTGAGCTTACCGGTGGCAATTGGGATGATAACATCAATCAGATCAAGAAGGAAAATGGATTATTAAATGGAATTCAAGGAGGTATGCAAGGCAATGAGTAAATTTTGGCAGTTTCTGAATAATGCAGGAAATGAAGTTGAATTAAGGATAAATGGAGAAATTATAAGCGATGATTCAGCATGGATTTACGAATGGTTTGATATTCCTGCAACATCTCCAAATGCATTCCGGGATGAACTTGTTAAACATAAAGGCAAGAATATAACAATTTGGATTGACAGTTATGG
>CAYYEC010000143.1:0-8690 GCA_964470745.1 uncultured Eubacteriales bacterium
TTGATATTTGTTCGTTTAATGAGTTTTATAGGTGTAGATTTCGCGTAAGTTAAATCAAAATGCAGAATCATTTATGCGAAATCTATAATTGAGAATTTTAATTAAAAATTATCAACTGTCAACTGTTAACTGTCAACTGTTAACTGTCAATTAAAAACAATTGGGGTGTAAAGATGGATAAGATACTTGAAGTTAAAAATTTACATGTTTCATTTAGAACGTATGCCGGAGAGGTCCAAGCTGTTAGGGGCGTAAATTTTCATGTTAATAAAGGTGAGGCAATTGCGATAGTTGGTGAGTCTGGTTGTGGAAAAAGCGTAACTGCCCAATCAATAATGCAGCTATTACCTGTTCCACCAGCAGTAATAAAAGAGGGCTCAATAACATATGAAGGTATAGATTTATTAGGTTTTACTGAAAGACAAATGCAAGATGTTAGAGGAAATAGAATAGGTATGATTTTTCAAGATCCTATGACCTCATTAAACCCAACAGCAAGAATTGGAGATCAAATTGCTGAAGGGCTTATTAAGCATTTAAAGTTATCTAAGCCAAAAGCCTTAGAGCGTGCCAAAGAGATGTTGGAAATTGTAGCAATGACAGAACCAAATAAAAGGCTATACCAGTATCCACACGAATTATCCGGAGGTATGAGACAGCGTGCAATGATAGCTTTAGCATTGGCATGTAATCCTGACTTATTAATTGCAGACGAGCCCACTACTGCTTTAGATGTTACAATTCAGGCACAGATACTTGATTTAATGAAAGATCTCCAAAAAAAGACAAATACATCTATTATTCTTATTACTCATGATTTAGGTGTAGTTGCAGAAATGTGTGAAAGAGTTATTGTTATGTATGCAGGTAAAATTGTTGAGTCAGGTTCTTTAGACGATATTTTTTATAGAGCCAAGCATCCATACACAAAAGGATTACTTAATTCTGTACCGCATTTGAATTTAACAAAGGAAGATACATTAGAACCAATAGTGGGTACTCCTCCTGATCTTTTTGACCCTCCGAAAGGCTGCCCATTTTATGCTCGCTGCAAATATGCAATGAAAATATGTAAAGGACAAGACCCTAAGCTTGAGGAGATAGGAACTAATCATATGGCTGCATGTTGGTTACATCATCCTATGGCAGCAAGTTTAAAGAAGAAATTTGAGGAGGTGTAAAAGTTGGCAGAAAATAATAGTAACAATCCTTTAAAAAATCAGGATACTAAAAAGCCTTTAGTTAGTGTTAGAAATTTGAAAAAGCATTTTAGAATTGGAAAAAAACTTCTTAAGGCTGTTGATGATATAAATATAGATATTTATGAAGGTGAAACTGTTGGTGTTGTCGGAGAAAGTGGATGTGGTAAATCAACGTTAGGAAGGACTATTCTAAAGTTGTATGAACCAACTCATGGAGATGTATTTTTTGAAGGAGAAAATATATATAAGTATTCATCTACTCAAATGATGAAGGTCAGAAGACAGATGCAAATGATTTTTCAGGATCCTTATGCATCTTTAAATCCTAGAATGACAATTCTGGATATTATAAGTGAGCCACTGGATATTCATAACTTAGCTTCTGGTTCCAAGAGAAGGGAAAGAGTTAAAGAATTATTGGAATTGGTTGGATTGAATCATGAACATATGGAGCGTTTTCCTCACGAATTTAGTGGAGGTCAAAGACAAAGGATAGGAATTGCCAGAGCACTTGCAGTTGAGCCTAAATTTATTGTTTGTGATGAACCAATCTCTGCGTTAGACGTCTCTATTCAAGCTCAGGTTGTTAATCTATTAAAAGAATTGCAATCAAGAATTGGTTTAACATATTTACTTATAGCACACGACTTATCAATGGTTAAATATATTTCTGATAGAATAATGGTTATGTATCTTGGTAAGATGGTTGAGTTTGGTACTAGTGATAGTATATATGAAAAGCATTATCATCCATATACTGAAGCTTTATTATCAGCTGTTCCTATACCTGACCCTGAGATTGAAAGAAAAAGAGAGCGAATTGTACTGGAAGGGGATGTTCCTAGTCCTATAGATCCTCCCAGTGGATGTGTTTTTCGTACTAGATGTCCAAAGGCCATGGATGTATGTTCAAGAATTGAACCAGAAGTAAAAGAAATAAAACCAGGCCACTTCGTAGCTTGCCATTTATATAAATAATTAAAATAATATTATAAGAATTAAGAGTATAGAGGTTATTCTATATTCTTTTTCTATGCCTTTAAAGCAAACTATATGTTTCGCACTTAATCCTTTACATTACATTTGATAAAATAAGTGCGAAATCATTTTCTTAAAGCTATATAACGCATAAAGAATGTATGAATTATGTAATTTATTTAATGCGTTATATATAATAAAAAATGCAAAAATAGATAAAAATACTTTACAAATTAATTTTTGCAAATTAAAATTGTAAATGTGCAAAAGGTAAGCAAGCAAAATAAAGTAATAGTTTTAATTATGAATAATTACTTTAGTAATAATTGACAAAAAATACTGAAACTTAGCTACAAAAATTGCATGAAGAATAATATTTTATAGAGGAGAATGAAAATGGAACTTTGGTATACGGAATATCAAACAAAATCCCTTGGGATTACTTGTAAAACTACTAAAACATTTCATACAGAAAAGACAGAATATCAAGACATGGCTTTAATAGAAACAGAACAATTCGGAAAAATGTTAGTTCTTGACGGCACTGTTCAAACAACTATAGGGGATGAGTTTGTCTATCATGAAATGATAACACATGTACCTTTATGCACTCATAAAAATCCTAAGAAAGCTTTAGTTATAGGTGGTGGAGATGGTGGAGCTATTAGAGAAATAATTAAGCACCCATCAATAGAAAAGGCTGTGCTAGTTGAAATTGACGGACGTGTAGTAGAAATATCAAAGCAATATTTACCAGAAATAAGTTGTGCTCTAGATGACAGCAGAGTTGAAGTATGTGTTACTGACGGTATTAAGTATGTGCAGGACCACAAAAATGAATTTGACGTAATAATGGTAGATTCTACAGACCCTGTGGGACCAGCTGTTGGTTTATTTCAAATAGATTTTTATAAATCCATATTTGAGGCATTAAAAGACGATGGAATATTTGTTGCACAGACAGAATCACCATTTTTTCATAAAGAATTGATTAAAGGCGTATTTAATGATGTTAAGTCTCTATTTCCTATAACAAGATTATATACATGCTCTATACCAACTTATCCAAGTGGATACTGGAGTTTTACGATGGGTTCAAAAAAATATGATCCAATTGAAACAGATGTATCTCAATTGCCAAATATGGAAACTAAATACTATTGTCCGGAAATACATAAATCAGTATTTGCTTTACCAAAGTTTGTAGCTGATATAATTAAATAATCAACACTCACACCCTAGTTCCTTCTCCAAAGTTTAGGAGAAGGAGCTAGGGACTGTAAGTAATTTAAATAGAGGTTTATATATGAAAAAAGAAATATACCCAAGGGATTTGGGTTTTAAGATGCCTTCAGAATGGGCTGAGCATGAAAGAACATTTATGGAGTGGCCTATAAAAGAGGCGGATTGGCCTGAGCCATTTGAAGAAGTACTGGAAGTGTTTTCTGATATTGTCAAAAAAATATCACAATTTGAGCCAGTAACTCTAATTGCCACACCTGATTTGGCAAATCAAGCAAGACAAATGTGTGGTTCTTCAGCGGAAGTTGTTGAAATGGAACATGATGATTCATGGATGAGAGATAATGGACCAACATTTGTAACTAATTCAAAAGGCGAAAGACTGGGAATAAATTGGATATTTAATGCATGGGGAGGAAAATTTCCCTATGAAAAAGATAATCTGGTAGCCTCGAAGATATTAGAAATATTTAAAGTTCAGTGTGAAAATGCTCCAATTATTATGGAAGGTGGATCAATACATGTAGATGGAGAAGGTACTCTACTAACTACCGAAGAATGCTTACTAAATAAAAATAGAAATCCACACTTGAAAAAAGAAGAAATTGAGGAATATCTTAAAAAATATCTTAGTGCTGAAAAGGTAATTTGGCTTAAAAAAGGTATTTATGGAGATGATACAGATGGACACGTTGATAATGTAGCCTGCTTTGCAAAGCCAGGAGTTGTTTTGATACAGACTTCAAAAAATCAAGATGACCCAAATTATGAATTATCTCAAAAAAATCTATCAATACTAAGAAATTCAACTGATGCAAAAGGTAGGAGATTCGAAATAATTGAACTACCTCAGCCACAACAAAGTTTTTATGAAGATTCATTACTTACTTTTAGTTATACGAACTTTTATTTTGTTAATGGCGGAATTATATTACCTATTTTCGGAGGTAATTGCATAGAAACAGATAAAATGGCTGAAGATATATTAAGCGATGTTTTTCATGATAGAGAGATTATTACTGTAAATGGTAGAGTTATAGCAAGAGGTGGAGGAAACGTACACTGTCTAACTCAACAAATGCCAAAAGGAATTTCTGAAAGTTTTTAGTGGCCTGTAAAGTTTACTGTTCGGGGTAAGCAGACCACAAATAGATGAAGTGGATTTGTAAAACTTTGAATAAAGTGGCGTACCTACCGGAACGCCACACAAGCCTCGACCCGTAAATAAAACTATGAAAAAGAAGCTTTACAAACCACTAGCTATAAGGGAGGAAAAATGCGTAAAGTAAAAGTTGCTGCGACACAAATGAGCTGCATTGATAATATTGATGAAAACATAAAAAATGCAGAGAATTTAGTTAGAGAAGCTGCATTAAAAGGCGCTCAGATTATTTTGCTTCAAGAGCTTTTTGAAACACCTTATTTTTGTCAAAAAGAGAATCAGAATTTTTATAAATATGCCCTTGAAACAAAAGATAATAAGGCAGTAGCTCATTTTCAAAAAGTAGCAAAAGAGTTAAAGGTTGTTTTGCCAATTAGTTTTTATGAAAGAAAAAATAACGCCAGGTATAATTCGGTAGCGGTAATTGATGCAGATGGTGAAATTTTAGGAGTTTATAGAAAGACACATATCCCTGATGGGCCAGGATACGAAGAAAAATTTTACTTTAATCCAGGAGATACTGGATTTAAGGTTTGGAATACAAAGTACGCAAAAATTGGTATAGGAATATGTTGGGATCAATGGTTTCCCGAGTGCGCAAGAAGTATGGCATTGATGGGGGCTGAAATTTTATTTTATCCTACTGCAATTGGATCAGAACCTGAGGAAGATATTGACTCAAAAGTCCATTGGCAAATGTGTATGCAAGGTCATGCTGCTTCAAATATAATGCCGGTTGTTGCATCAAATAGAATTGGCAGAGAATTATCGGATAATCTAGAAATAAGTTTCTATGGCTCATCGTTTATTACAAATCAAATTGGTGAAAAAATAGCTGAAGCAGATAGGGAAAACCAAGATATTCTAATATGTGAATTCGACTTGGATGAAATTGAAATGCATAGAACAGCCTGGGGAATTTTTAGAGATAGGAGACCAGATATGTACAGTGTTATTTTAACTAGTGATGGAGAAATTTGAATAAATTAGATATAAGTCAATAAGTACTTTACAGTAGGAAAAGGTATGCTGGAAAAAGTTTCATTCTACGAAGCCGTTCTACATAGCACTAAATTAGATTCATACATTTGGAATGACCCGTTAGAAAAGACTTCAAAGTTGAATTTAGTTTAGGGGACATTCTTCTGCTAACGAAGGTCATCCTTGTTGAAGGATGTCCCCATTTAGTAGTAGGAATATAGTAAGTGCTTTGAAACTTTTTGGAAGCATACCTTTTCCGGATGTACTGTAACATACTTATTGATTTTAATATAGATTAAGATTGAGATTGAGATTGAGGTTAAGGTATTATGAAGGTTATACAGAATTCTTTGGAGCAGTGTCATGAAATATTGTTGAAGTTTGTTAAAGAAGGTGATATTGTTGTTGATGCTACGGCAGGGAACGGTAATGATACAGTTTTTTTAGTTAACTTAGTAGGTGATAAAGGCAAAGTATATTCATTTGATATACAGGCAAAGGCTATTGAAAATACAGAGAAAAAGCTTGAAGAATTAAATCTAAAAAATAAAGTAATACTAATACTTGATGGACATGAGAACTTAAGTAAATATGTCAAAGAGGAAGTAAAAGCTATTGTATTTAATTTAGGATATTTACCGGGGGGAAATCACAGCATAGGTACAAAGACACATACAACTATAAAAGCAATAGAAGAATCCATGAAGCTCATTTCTGTAAATGGATTGGTTGTTTTAGTAGTATATTACGGTGGAGATAGTGGTTTTGAAGAAAAAGAAGCTGTTTTGGAATATATAAAAGGCATAGATAATAAGAAGTTTACTGTTATGAAGACAGAATTTGTAAACCAAATTAATTGTCCGCCTATTTTGGTTTGTATTGAAAAGCTTAAATAAAACTTTTGTGCGTCGAGACAGTAGTTTTTGCTTATTTGCTTTATTGCAAAAAGCTAAAAATCAAGCTATATTTGCATTGTTAAATTTTTAGCAAATTTTAAGGAACTTATTGCATTGCATAAAAATTTAAGATATAATCGTATGTGATTGTTAATAATGGTGGTCTGTAAAGCTTATTGTTCATGGTAAACAGACCACAAACAGAGGAAGTGGATTTGTAAAGCTTTGAATAAAACCATGAAAAAGATGCTTTACAAACCACTAGCTTGTAAACGTATGTTTTTCCTAGCATGCAAGTCACTAATTTTTGTGATATTTAAATGTATATATTTATTACAAATTTAATGTAATATTTTATTATAGTCTCTTGTAGTGAAGTGAAGGGACAAACTTTGTATCCTTAATAGATGTAAAGTTTAATAATCACTACGTAAAAAATATTAAGAATATGGGGTGGAATTGGATGGCAACAATTGACAAAATAAACGAACTCCACGCAAAAAAGCAGCAGATCGAATTAGGTGGAGGGGAAAAAAGAATTGCTAAACAACATGAATCTGGCAAGATGACTGCTAGAGAAAGAATTAATTTATTATTCGATGAGAGCAGCTTTGTTGAAATTGATGCATTTGTCGAAACAAGAAGTATTGAATTTGGCATGCAGGACAAAAAAGTTTCTGGTGATGGTGTTGTCACTGGTTATGGTACTGTTGATGGACGTCTGGTATACGTATCATCTCAGGACTTTACTGTAATAGGCGGATCTTTAGGCGAAATGCATGCAAAAAAGATTACGAAAGTAATGGACATGGCTAAGAAAATGGGTGCACCATTTGTTAGCATTAATGATTCAGGCGGAGCAAGAATTGAAGAAGGAATTGATGCTTTAAGTGGATTTGGAGATATTTTTTTTAGAAATACTCTAGCTTCTGGTGTTATTCCACAAATATCTGTAATTATGGGACCTTGTGCAGGTGGTGCAGTATATTCACCAGCTATTACAGACTTTGTATTTATGGTTGAAAAAACTAGTCAAATGTTTATTACCGGACCACAGGTTATTAAAGCTGTAACTGGTGAAGATGTAACTTTTGATGAGCTAGGTGGAGCAGGAACACACAATTCAAAAAGTGGTGTGGCTCATTTTAGTAGTTCAAGCGAAAAAGAATGCATTGAAGATATTAAAAAGCTTTTAAGCTTCTTACCTGATAATAATCTTTCAGATGTACCTGTATATGGATGTGATGATGACCTAAATAGAATATCAGAAGATTTAACTGAAATTATTCCTGATGGAGCAAATAAACCATATAATATGATAGAAGTTATAACTAAAGTAGTTGATAATGGTGATTTCTTTGAAATTCAAAAGAACTTTGCTCAGAACATGCTTATTGGCTTTGGTAGAATGAATGGAAGTACAATTGGCATAGTTGCAAATCAACCAAAAGTAAATGCTGGAGTTTTAGATGTAAATTCATCTGATAAAGCGGCTAGATTTATTCGTTTCTGTGATTCTTTCAATATTCCAATAGTATCATTTACAGATGTACCTGGATACCTTCCTGGTGTTGGTCAAGAGCATAGTGGGGTTATAAGACATGGTGCAAAATTATTGTATGCTTTTTCAGAAGCTACAGTTCCTAAAATAAATATTATAGTTAGAAAAGCTTATGGTGGGGCTTATATAGCTATGAACAGCAAGCATCTTGGAGCTGATATGGTATTTGCATGGCCTACAGCTGAAATTGCTGTTATGGGACCTGATGGTGCTGCAAACATTATATTTAGAAAAGATATTGCTGATTCAGCTGACCCTATTACTACAAGAGCTCAAAAGATTGAAGAGTACAGAAATAAATTCTCAAATCCTTATGTTGCAGCTTCAAGAGGTTATGTTGATGATGTAATTGAACCAGCAACTACAAGAGTAAGAGTGATAAGTGCACTAGAAATGCTTGCCAGCAAGAGAGAAAACAGACCATCTAAGAAACATGGAAATATACCACTATAAAATCAGTTGATAGTTGAAATAGAGTAAATAAACTCTCAACAAAAAATGGAGGGATTTGTATGGATAGAATGAATAGTGAAGTTTTAGCTGTGATTAGTGCAGCGTTAAGTTCATATGATACGAGACCCGGTTTTAAATTAGTAGTAAAATCATATAAAAGAGTTAATGTGAATTCTTCTGTCTGGAGTACAGCAGGTAGGATTGAAAGATTAGGA
>CAYYEC010000144.1:0-4148 GCA_964470745.1 uncultured Eubacteriales bacterium
ACATGTACTTTTTCACCAGAAGAAGATGAGATTATGATTTCAAGGTTTATAGAGTCGTATAAGAATTACGAAATTATAGATATACCAAAGGTCGCAGGTATTGCAAACGGAAGACCGGAATGGGCAAATGGAAATGCTGATCTTAGTAGAACAGCAAGACTATGGCCTCATAAGATGGAAGGTGAAGGTCATTTTGTTGCATTATTAAGAAAAAAAGATACTGAGACAGTTAATTTAGATTTAGTAAGAAATGTTGAGGTTAGTAATACCAAAAAGAAAAGCTTTAAGAGCAATAAGAAGGAAATAAATAGCTTTTCCGAGGATGAGTTAATTAAAAAATTTCATAACTTTGTTAGTACTAATCTGAATATAGAGATAAAAGGCGAATTTGTTATAAAAGGTGGGAATTTATATTGTCTACCTGAAAGTATTCCAAATTTAGATGGATTAAAAATAGCGAAATTTGGTTGGTATTTAGGAAGCTTTACGAGAGGACAATTTGAACCATCCCATTCATTAGCCATATCTTTACTGAAAGGAGAAATAAAGAATGTAATGGACTTTTCTTCAGACTCACAAGAAATTATAAAATATCTTAAAGGTGAAACTCTTATGATAGAGGGTCAAAAGGCCTTAACTGCAATATGTGTTGATGGATATACTATTGGATGGGCAAAACAAATGGGTAGTATGCTTAAAAATATGTATCCAAAGGGATGGAGAAAAATGAATTAGGAGATGTTTTAGTGGAGAATAAGCAGAGATTGGATAAACTACTTTCAAATTTTGGATATGGAACTAGAAAAGAGATAAAAAAAATTATTAAAAATGGAATAGTAAAGGTAGATGGAGATATAGTAAAAGATAGTTCAATGCATGTTGATCCTACTAAGAGCACAATAATAATAGGAAATGAAACATTAAACTATAGACAATTTGTATATGTAATGCTAAATAAGCCAAAAGGAGTTGTATCTGCAACTTTTGATAATAAATATAGAACAGTTATTGATATACTTCCTGATGAATTTAAATGTTTTGATTTATTTCCTGTAGGTAGACTTGATATTGACACAGAAGGCTTATTGCTATTAACTAATGATGGACAGTTGGCACATAACTTACTATCACCTAAAAAACACATTTCGAAAATATATTATGTACTAGTTGAAGGTGAGCTTAATGAAAGTGCTATTATAGAATTTGAAAAGGGTGTAATAATAGATGATGGGTATAGAACCTTACCGGCAAAACTTAGTATTTTAAGAAAAGGCAATACATCTGAAGCAGAAATAACCATATTTGAAGGCAAATTTCATCAGGTGAAAAGAATGTTTGAAGCTGTTGGCAATAAAGTGAAATATCTTAAACGTATTCAAATGGCAGAATTAAAATTAGATGAAAGTCTTGGATTGGGCGAGTATAAGGAATTAAGTAGTGAAGATTTAAATTTGTTATTAAAATTAGGAGTGCAAGAATGAACAAACAAAGTATAGGAAAATTAAATTTATTTTTAAGAGGATTAGAGCAGCGGTTAAGTGAAAATGAAGATTTCTTTGAAAAAATTATTTCTACATACAAATCTGGAACTAAAAATTTTATTGCTAATCTCACATGGGAGAATAAAAAAATCAAAATAAATTTTAACGGTAAAAATGAAATTGTTGATGTTTCATTAGTTGCAAAGAAGATTTTAGAGATTGCAGAACAATATGAAAGTGTGACTATTGAATATATTGAAAGAGGCAGCAGAGTTTTTATTGAAGCAGATAATAAAAACGTAAAAATGAAAACAAAAGAAGTAGATACAGAGGAGATTAAAGAGAATTTTAAATCAAAATCAACTTATGATACTGCAAAAATATCAAATAGAGAGTATTATATAAAAGTTGGTTATGCAGATAAGCTTTTAAAAGAAATTGGTATTATGGGGTCAAACGGTAAAATAAAAAATGACATGATTAGAAAATACAATCAAATTGATCATTTTGTTGAGTTAATTAATGATATGCTTTTAGAGCTATCTGAGAAATATGAAAGCTTGACAATTTTAGACTGCGGATGTGGAAAATCCTATCTCACCTTTGTCCTAAACTATTATATAAAAGAAGTACTAAAAAAGCCTTGTTATTTTGTTGGCTTGGATTTATCAAAAGAAGTTATTGAAGCATCAAAAAATATGGCTGATAATTTGGACTATAAAAATATGGATTTTGAAGCTACTGATATAAGAAATTTTATGATGAATAAGTCAAGATTTTCTGATAAAAAAATTAATATGGTTATAAGCCTGCATGCCTGTGATACTGCAACTGACCATGCTATTGCTCTTGGAGTCAGGAACATGGTTGATTCAATGGTTGTAGTGCCTTGTTGTCATAGAGAGCTATTAAATCAGTATACATTTGAACCATTCGAGCATATACTGAAACATGGAGTTTTTAAAGCAAGAATGGCAGATTTGCTTACCGATGGAATGCGAACACTTATGCTTGAAGCGAATGGTTATAAAGTTTCAGCAATTGAATATATTTCTCCTCTTGAGACACCAAAAAATTTAATGATACGCGCATCTAAAATAGAAAATTCAAGTAAAAAAACAATGGATGAATATAATAAATTAAAGAAACTATTAAATGTAAATTTGACAATGGAAAAGGAAATATGGTAATATATCAACAAATGTAAGTTTTTTGTTAAGGTTTTATTAATAAGGGTAATAATATTTATTGGAGGGATTTAAAATGCTTATGAATATATTGAATTTTTTTCTTAGAGCTGAAAGGCCTCAAGGCATAAAAATTCCTGTAAGAATCTTTGATGGTAGGCGAAAAGTGAGATAGTATTTAAACAGAGTATAAGATTATAATAATCATAAATAAGTAGTCCTGATAGGGCTGTTTTTTTTGTTATATATTGTAAATGATATAATATATTTAAACAGAATTTTGGATAAATTTATGATGAATAATAATTTAAATATTAATCATAATAATTACTGGATACGGAAGTTGATACGTTGAATTCTTAATTGAGTTGATGAATCAAAGTCTTAGGCTCTTATATCTATTATATTAGAGCTAAATATCTGAAGAAATGTTATAGTAATAACATTTCTTGTATAAGCAGGATTTAATAACAAGTGTTGGGGGATGGTGAAGTTGATTAAAGTTAACTACGGACCCATTATGATACGAGCAGTAAGTTATTAAGGATTATTGGATAGTTGAAAAATAGTTTAATTTATCTATAAACCATATGATATTAAGAATAGCTTACAGGTAAGTATTGGGAGATGGTTAAGTTGGATTGCTTGGTTTCTCACATTTGGATAGTTAAATGAGCTTAGTTCTATAGTTTGGTGTCGTAGCTATGACTAAATATGACACAGGCAGGAATTCAATATGAATTCCTGCTTTTTTAGTTTGGACTACTATTACTCTATTCTAAAAAACCATTTATAATATTTTCTAGTTATATAGGATGTTATTAGGATGGATAACCATGTCCAGTACCATGCCCAACCTGTATATTTTATTATTTGGGTATATTTTTCTAAAATCACCTCAAACAAAGTTATTGCTGATGAGTATGTAAAATAATGTATTATTATTTTGAAGAAATTTTTTTGAACAGGATAATAAAGATTAAAAAATACACAAATAGCTGGATATGCAAAATATTCAAAAGTAAAACTTGTTTTAGTTGAATATGGGAAAAATCTTACTGGGTATGAGAGCAATCTATACTCTACTATAACTAATCCTAATATCCACGTCATAACTTGTTTAAACAGGAAAATAACCCATGCTTCACGAACTTTATTTTTTGGGACATAAAATAATAGTAGTAAAAGTAGTATAATACATGAAAACGATAGTATAACGTATTCTAAACTCATTATAATAATCTCCTGATTAACTTATAGATCAGTATTTATTTTTGCACTAAAATGAAATTTGATACATCTTTTTCATAGGGAAATAATATTGAAAAAGTAATACTAAATTAGATTACATAATATTATTAATAATATTAATATTTCAGGAGGTATTCTATTGTCTAAGAAAGATACCTTAAAAAAAAGAAGAAAAAATTTTAATACTAGAATGATATTGTGTCTTTTGGGTGGAATAATTTCGATACTA
>CAYYEC010000144.1:4158-4996 GCA_964470745.1 uncultured Eubacteriales bacterium
AGGAAATAGATAAAGTAAAACAAAATCTTCCTATTCTTGATACAAACTATAAAATAAATGATCCAATAGTAAAAAAAATATTATATAACTTTTTTAATAGTATAGGAATAGCTTTAATTACAACGGTTATAATAAACCTTATTAAAATTATCATTGAACCTGACACTTTTGTAAAATTGGGCTATGTTAAGTATTTATCACAGACTGAGGCATTAGAATTAGAAAATGAGCTTACAAAATTGATCTTTAAGCATAGTAATCATTGTGATGATAATTTTTATAATTTCTACAAAAAAGAACTATCTGCATTAATTTGCAAATGTTATTATGAACGATATGAGATTGCCATTGAATACCAAAGAATAATTGATGACAAAAATAATTATGAATATATTGAAAAAATAACTACAACTACAATAGTTTTTATTAATCCAACGAAAAAAGCAATTACAGAGAATATAAGATATGAAGCTGATATGGAAAATTTGGAACATAGAAACAAGAATGAATTATACAAACTTGAAGTTTTTGAAGTCAATGGTAAAGACAAAAAAGATAAAGTAAAAATTGATATAGATAATATAAATAAAAAAATTAACGGAGAAGATAACAATTACTCCGTTAGTATTATTGCTGAATATGAAGCATTAATAAAGAATAAATGTACAGTAAAAAAAGTTGAGAAAACGCTTGTACCAATTAAAAATTCATTTTTTTCAAATCAAGTTACAAAACCTTGTAAAGAGTTAAATGTATCAGTTGGATTGCATAATTTTGACAAGAATCTTAAACCTGTAATGTATAACTTTGGTTATATGGGCAATAATAGTGATAAATA
>CAYYEC010000144.1:5006-8654 GCA_964470745.1 uncultured Eubacteriales bacterium
TAGAACGGATTTAATTAACGGATTTAATGTTTCGATAAAACAATGGATTCTACCTGGTGAAGGTTTTGCTATTTGCATTGAAGAAAAATAATTTTTTTTATATTTGGTATAATAATTATGTCTTGAAAATTGGACATGCTCACTTAAATAGTGTATGAATATTATATTACTGAAAGGAGTTGTTTATTATGTGTTTTGAAAGGACAAGAAATTAAAATAAACATATTCAGTTCTGAGTAGGACAAAGCAGCTAATTTTATTAAAAGGGCCAATTGGCTCTTTTTTTGCTATTTGTCCAAAATATTTATATTAGGGATCAAGTATAACTAAAACTTCAAAAAATTAGATAAAATTTATAAGAAAAGAATACAAAGTAAATGAGTTGTCGGTTTACTTAAATTTTATTTTTTAAAATCTGACAGATATGAATCATTTAAGTAGTTGTGTCACCATATGCATTTTTTGTTGAGTATATTGTAAAACATTTCTAACTATAATATAATAGTTTTACCTATAGGGTATGCTTCTAATTTATGCTTTTATTCAGAGTGTTACAAATCTAACTCTTTAGTTTGAAAAACTATATTGTTTATGATTAGAAACAGCTAATTTTATTAGTTAAAACGGTTCTATTCTGCTAATAAAATTAGCTACATTATTATTTCTTCATAAACCTAAACTATATAAAGTAGGGGAGTGTTTTAATGGATATTAAGGATTATGAAATTTATGATAATATTGACTTTAATGAAGTAAGTTTAGGCGGAAGGGAAATTATTGGATGTAAATTTGTAAACTGTAATTTTATTGGCTCAGATTTAGAAAATATAATTTCAAAAAGATGTTTATTTTCAGAATGCAATTTTCGTGGTGCTCGATTAAATGCAACATTGCACAGAAGTTCTGCATTTACTAACTGTCAATTTGAATATGCTAATTTTTTTAGTGCAAAGTTTGAAGAGTGCAAGATGATTGGATCTAGTTTTATTGATGTAAACATGATTGGAGTTGAAATCATAAGAGGTGACTGGTCTTTTACAAATTTAAGAATGAATAACTTTAAGGGGCTGGATTTGAGATATGTTAAATTTGAAAAAGCAGACCTAGCCAAGTGCAATCTGGAAAAAGTCGACTTACGAGAAGCCGATTTAAGAAATACCATTTTAGTGCAAGCCAATTTGAAAGATGCTAATTTAAGAGATGCCAAAATAGAAGGCATTGATTTTAGGAGTTTCAGTCTAAAAGGTGTAAAATTGGATTTTATGCAGGCTGTTTCTGTGGCCAGAGCTTTTGGGGCAATTGTTGAATGAAGCTCTGGTTAATGTATTTCATTATAAACATTTGCGTATTTGTAGCTGTGCCCCAGAGGGTTCATGCAACAAGTATTACAATTAAAGGACAATAGAAGATGGGAGTGCCGCAAAATTACTTTAAGGTAGAGAGCGGCATTCCTTTTTATTTATATAATTTAAAATAGTCACTGAAAATTCGATGTACATTCCGAACTTATTTGGTATAAAATTCAAAAATTTTGTAAGATAAAATGCCGTTATATCAAGGATTTTAAGACTTATAAGAAAAAATATCCAAAATAATTATTGACAAAAATCAATATTTATAATATATTAACAATATAATAAAAAACATATAAGTAAATTATATTAAAAATTGTTTTTTAATATTAAAAAATAAAATCAATTGTAAATTTGGGATTAATTAATTTATAAAGTGAGAAGTATCTCAATATTGTCAAAAAGGTTCAATGACGAATCAAATATAAAACATGATGCACAAACCCTTTAATAAATGAATTGAGTAGATAATGTCAGAACCTCAATACTTTACAGGATATAACCTTGTTAGAGATAAGGTGGCAACCACAAGCTGGCCCATTAGTGTAAACCTGTAAAGTTCAGGTGTTACTCTTTTTAAAGAAGAAAAACTTCATGGTGGGGAACGACAACCTATATCTGAACTAGTTCTATTTTCTCATATGGTTTATGAGATTTAAATAGAAAATACATATCAAATTGGATGTGACATTATTATGCAAGGGGGATGATTCCAATGTACATATAGACTAGTTTCTATAAATCTTAGTATAAAAAAATATTAAATAGGAGGATAGAAAAATGATAAATATGCTTAAAAGTAAAAAAACAGTTGCTATTTTATTAAGTTCAATAATGATAATTTCACTCAGCAGTTATGGATTTGCAGTTGATGACAAAAACAAAGCAGATAAAGTAAAAGTGCAGACGGAGATTAATGAAATTAAGAAAATGTATGACGAAAATAAGGACAAGCTATTTGAAAGCTTATCTGATAAAATTAGCTCGGTTAAAGATGAAGAAGAACTATCTGTTATTGTATTGTTTAATGACAAATTTGATGATGCTAAAAAGAAAAAGCTAAAAGATTTAGTAGGTAACTATGAAGCGAGGCATGAATTTAAAAATATTCCTGCTGTAGCTATGAAATTAAATAAGAATCAAATCAAAAAATTATCTGAGCTTGATATAATAGAACATATAGAATATGATGAACCAGTAAAAGCATTTAGTGATACAGCTAACTATTGGTTCGGAACAGAAAATGCAAGAAATGATTTTAGAGTAGATGGAAATAGTGATGGAAATTTGGTCAGTTATTCAAAGGATGATGTAGTTGTTGCAGTAATAGATACTGGAATAGATGCAGGTCATGTTGACTTGGATGGTGGAAAGGTAATAGGATGGAAAGACTATGTAAATAGCAAAACATATGCATATGATGATAATGGTCATGGCACCCATGTAGCAGGAATAATCGCAGGAGAAGGAGATGGCAATTCAAATTATGAAGGTGTTGCTAAAGGAGCCGCTTTAGTAGGTGTTAAAGTTCTTGATAGAAGTGGTAGCGGTTCAACAAGCGATGTAGTTGCTGGAATAGACTGGTGTGTTACTAACAAAGATACCTATGGAATAGAAGTTATTAATATGAGTCTTGGAAGTAGCGGAAGTTCTGATGGTACTGACTCAACATCATTAGCAGTAAATGAAGCTGTTGCAAATGGAATTACTGTAGTTGTAGCTGCTGGAAATGATGGACCAACTGCATATACAGTAGGTTCTCCAGGAGCAGCTGAGGATGCTATAACAGTAGCAGCAATGGCAGATGTGGGAGAAAATGGTTTCAGCCTTGCTTATTTTTCAAGTAGAGGGCCTACAGCTGATAATAGAATTAAACCAGATATTGCTGCACCAGGATACTACATTACTGCACCTAAAGCAAACTCTACAAATGGCTATGTAGAATATAGCGGTACTAGTATGGCTACTCCATTTACAGCTGGAACTATAGCTTTAATGTTAGATGCTGACCCTGATTTAACTCCAAGTGAAATAAAAAATATATTAATTTCTACTGCTGAAGATTGGGGAACAAGTGGGCAGGACACTGAATATGGTTATGGTAGATTAGATGGATATGCTGCTATAGAATCTGCAGGTGGATTTAGCAGTACCAACATAGATGTACCTGATCATAAGTATGGCTCAGAAGACTTAACTGCAAGAAGAAATTCAGATATTTGGGAATTTACAGTAAATAATACGAGCTACCCTATAGCTATTACTCTAATAATGCCAGATTGGACAAGCTCAAGAC
>CAYYEC010000145.1:0-2633 GCA_964470745.1 uncultured Eubacteriales bacterium
ATCTTGAAGATGATGGAAATGAATATATTGACCATAACCATATATATTCAAATGATTTAGATTTGTTTGGACATGCTTCTTTATTCCAATGGATTAATACCACAAACACATATCATGGAAGAAAGACTTTGGTAGATTTATTGGAAACACCTAACAAATCAATTGATCAAATCAAAAAAAGACAGGGGGCAATAAGGGAATTAGCTACAAAAATTAACTTTTGTCAAAGTCTAGAATGTGAAGGAATGAATATACCAAAATCTAATATAAATCCGGAAGAACTTCTTCAGTATACAGAAAACAAGTCAAAACTATTTAATAAAAAATGGCTTGAATATATATTTTATGTTTTACCTGAAATAACTTTAGCTTTATTAATAATATGTTTTTTTGATAGGGCTGTATCATTTTATATTCCATCAACTTTACTTATTATTCAATTAATTATTTTTGGTTTGAGCTATAATAGAGTGCAAAAAATTTTAAGCAGCATATATGGATATAAAAGAAAAATAAAAATCTTTCAAAAACTGTTTGAAATTATGGAAAAAGAAGACTTTAAAGACTCATATTTATTGGAACTTAAGTCAAGCCTGTTTCGCAAAAACAAATCAGCTTCACAGCAAATAAAATCTCTGGAAAGTATTGTGAATGCTGTGGACTTAAAATATAGTCCATTGATTTATTTTGTATTAAATGTTCTTGTGTTCTGGGACATTCATTGTTTATTTGCATTAGAAAGGTGGAAAGAAGAAAGAGGTGATGAGCTAAGAATATGGTTTCAAACATTAGGTTTATTTGAAGCCCTGTCAAGCCTTGGACTGATTTCTCAAATGAATGAGGATTGGACTTCTCCTACATTTATGAAAGAGAAGGTTTCTTTGTCAGCAAAGGAAATTGGGCATCCGTTAATAAACCAAAATAAAAGAGTTTGCAACAGCATAGATATAAATAATAACATATGTGTTGTAACTGGTTCGAACATGTCCGGAAAGACTACTTTTTTAAGAACCATCGGTATAAATCTTGTATTAGCTTATGCGGGTGCGGCTGTATGTGCGGAGAGACTTGAGACTTCAGTTATGGATATTTATACGTCCATGAGATTAAGTGACGATTTAAATAGCGGGATATCAACATTTTATGCAGAGCTTTTAAGAATTAAAATGATTATTGATAATTCTAAAAACCAGAAGCCTTTGATATTTCTAATTGATGAGGTTTTCAGAGGTACAAACTCTAATGACAGAATAACAGGTGCCAGGAATGTAATCTTAAATCTATATAAGGATTGGATTATGGGACTTATTTCAACACATGACTTTGAGCTTTGTGATATGAAAAAAGAAAATATTAAGAACTATAATTTTACTGAAGAATATACTAAGAATGAAATAAAGTTTGATTACAAGCTGAGAGAAGGACGATGCAAAACAACGAATGCAAAATATCTAATGAAAATGGCAGGTATTGAGATTTTAGATATTTAGGAATATACTTTATTAATAAAAATAAGAATTTTATAAGGGAGGCAAATTGTTATGAAGGTTGTAGCATTTAATGGAAGTCCAAGACAAAATGGAAATACAAGCATTTTATTAAATACTGTTCTTGATGAATTAAGAGCAAATGGTATTGAAACAGAATTGATACATATAGGAACAAGAAATATCCATGGCTGTATAGCATGTGGTAAATGTAGAGAATTGGGAAATTCAAGATGCGTTTTTAGTGATGATATTATTAATGACTGCATAGGAAAGATTGAAAATGCCGATGGAGTTATACTTGGATCTCCGGTTTATTTTGGAGATATGTCTTCTCAAATGAAGGCATTTATTGATAGAGTTGGGTATGCAACAAGAGCCCAGAAAGTATTAAAGGGCAAGATTTGTGCTTCAGTTGTTGCAGCAAGAAGAAATGGAGCCCTGTCAACTTTTAATGCCATGAATAATTTCTTTACAATTGCAGAGACAATTGTTATAGGTTCAAGTTATTGGAACCAAGGAGTAGGCGGAGCAGAAGGCGCAGTTGGAGAGGATACAGAAGGATTGAATACTATGAAAACTTTAGGTGTAAATATGGCTAATGTTATTAAGGCCATAAAAAAGTAGTATGATACAAAATTAGAAGTTATATTACAACAAAGCTAATTATTGACAAACAAATAAAAATATTTTAAGATAGAACTATATCCAATACAACTTAGTTCTATCTTAAAATATCAAAAAACTATGCAGATGAGTACGATATATTATCAATGACATATTATTATTAAATAGCCGTCTATTTTGCGGCATATTGTTAAAAAATTAACGAAAATTTAGTTGTGTGGAGGTTAGTAAAATGAAAATTAGTGAAGCTAAAAAATGTATTAAAGAATTATATTTAAACACAGATAGTGTTTCAGCATTAATCAGTGAAAGAGGAGTTGGGAAAACTTCCGCATTTAAGCAGTGTGCTGAAGAACTTGGGATTGATTATATGGGGCTTTATGCAGCTGCTCTGGAAGGACCGGATTTTATGGGTTTACCGGATAAAGACAGAGAAAAAGGAATCACAAGATATCTTGCACCTCAATTTCTTCCAACTGTACAAGCTGTAAATGAGGGAATATTTAAACCTGAGGGTTT
>CAYYEC010000145.1:2643-8653 GCA_964470745.1 uncultured Eubacteriales bacterium
GAGATAAACCGTGTTCCCAGTGATACAATTTCAGTATTATATCCACTATTACTGGAAAAACGAATCAATGGACATTATTTGGCTTCAGGTGGAATATAGGAGTAACAATGAATCCTGACACATTAAACTATTCAGTTAATTCTCTTGATGATGCAATGCTTGACAGATTTGTGGCCATTGAAGTGACTGCAAATCTAGATGATTACATAGATTATTCCATTATGAATAGACCAAATGATGATGTTTTGGATTTTCTGCAAGCATGCCCTGAGATGCTTCTAGCTGTTAGAAAATCCAATGATGCTATGGCTTTGTCTAAGGCTCCAACACCAAGAGGTTGGACTAAGGTTCAAGAATTGATGAATAATTGTAATTTGGAAGAAAAGCTTATGTATGAAATTATTGCCGGATTAATTGGACCGGAAACGACAGCTTCATTTTTTGGATTTATTAAAAATAGAGATTTCAAAATACCATCTACAGATAGTATACTTAATAATTTTCATGAAGTTAAGCCACTTATCCTTGAAATAATACATAAAAACCGGTTGGATATTATAAATTTAATGATAAAGAAAGTAGTTACTACCTTTACATTATCTGAAGTTCATATAAATAATGTTAATTGTTTTGTAGAAACATTACCGGAAGAGCTAAAGATATTGTTTTTTAAATATTTAGCTGCAAAAAGGGAAAGTGATTTTGAAAAATTGAGTGAAGAATTCAAGGATTTTGATAGATTGGAATACAAAATACTGGAAATAATGATGACATAAGTGAAGGAGGATATTAATGCGTATTCAGGATGCTATGCTTCAATTACTTCTAAAGCAACCTTTTTATGGATATCTTGGAGCTTTGATAACACCAGTTGAAGATGATGAAATTGACACAATTTCTTTAGAAGAAAATCCTTCATTCAGACTTCATTATAATAGGAAATGGTATGAGAAATTGAAGGATGAACATGCTATTGGAGTTGTTATTCATGAATTACTTCATCTTGTACTGCTCCACAGCTTGAGAATAGGAAACAAAAATAAATATCTATGGATTATAGCATGTGATATGGCTGTAAATGAGCATATTGATTCAAGCTCACTACACGAAAAGTCTGTTACAGTAGAAAAAATTGCAAACGAAATCAGGCGAAACTTACCAAAGCTAAAAAGTGCTGAGCATTACTATGAAGTTATATCCAGAAGTGAACTTGGAGTAAGTTTTATTGAGAAGATGAATAATGAAATAAAGATATTTCTTGAGGGTGGGCTGGAATTAAGAATAAATGATTTTAGTGATGGAGAAGCCCCGGAAGTTAATAAAAAGGCAGTGAAAAATGCAATTGCTAATATTATAGAAGAAGCTTCAACAGAATGTGGAATACCTGATGAAATCAGTGGTTTTACAAATGAAATTTATAAAGAGTATAAAGTTAATTGGAGAAATGTATTAAAGAGATTTTTATTCGGAAGAGGAAAGACGATAATCCGGAAATCATATAAGAAAGAATCTAAAAGATTTGAAAATCTTCCCGGGAATAAGAGATCTATTGGAATAAATGCACTTCTTGCACTGGATGAAAGTGGGTCAATTCAAGATGAAACTGTTAATAGCTTTTTTAATGAATTGACAAAAATAAAGAAAATTGTTGGCGCTTCTGTATATGTCACAAAATTTGATACAGATTGTACGCAGCCTGTTCCTATTGAAAAGTATGTAACTAAAAAGGAAAGAACTAAAAGAGGCGGTACAGATTTTAGACCAATATTTAAACTGGCAGACCAACTGAAAATACCATTGCTGATAATTTTTACCGATGGTGAAGGAGAAGCGCCTAAGCTTTCTAATCAAAGAGTATTGTGGGTTCTAACCAGAAATGGTAAAAAGCCGGCTGATTTCGGCTATAGTGTTGTGTTTGAGGAATAAAGGAGAGTTGCTGTATGGCAATAGAATTTTGTATTGTTGGAGGATTTCTAAAAATCTATAAGAAAGCATTTGTAAAAGAAATGCTAATTAAAGATGGTCTCTTAAGGACCTTACTTAATTGTACTTTTCATGGAGACTTTAAAAAATCACATCCAGCATTAAGTGATCCGGATGAAAATAATTTTATTACTATAGATTTCAGTTCGATAACAAATGTAAATATTGGAGATCCCTATAATGGATTATTAGAAGAATTAAAATCAAAATACCGGGATAAGATTAAAGGGATACTGGCTTGCAGGGGGATGTATGGATTATATACTTTTGAGATAGATTTAAATTCCGATGATGATAAGATAAAGTATTCGCTATAAAATAATGCAAAGAATATAAACAGCATAATATTATTAAATTATATTGTAAAATTACTTGTAAAGTAATATAATATCTTAAAAGCAAGTTGAGAGGGGCTAGTAAAATGTTGCAGAAATCAAATCTAATTCCTAGACAATCCGGTAGAAAAATAGGAAGTTATTATATTGATTATATGGGACATTATAAGGTAAATGAAATTGCAAAAGTTATGGGAGCTGAAAATTCTCATATTAAAGATATATACATAGAAAACAATGGAGATTATTCAGAATAATTTGAGGTCTATTATTTTAGTAGTATTGAAGATGCTAATAAAGCAATAGCACAAATTTCTAGCGCTATTAGTGAAAATAAGGCTGGAAAGCTTATATTTCTTACTGAAAGAGAAATTGAATATTTAAGAAAAGCATTGATAAATGATGGAGAAAATATCATCAGCATAAATAATAAAATTAAAGATTCCTTATTTAAAAAGCTTAATAGTTAATAAAGGAATTGAGTATAAATCATGTCTCTAAGTAGTTTTCATAAACAACGAAGTTTATAATTTACTGGCAGGCAAAAATAATATACCTTTGGGAAAAAAAGTTGTTTATAAAATTTATTTGTGGCAGATCACAAAAATGTTAAAAGTTTGATGGTAGAATGGGAGAACTTTTAAAAAAGTAGAAGTGTTTTAATATTTTTTGAATTCCTGCTGCTAATGATATAATTATAGCTTTGTATTTACATAAGGTACAGAGCAAACAAACAGGAGGCATATAAAAATGAAAAACAAAATTAAAGTTTTATTGTGTATGGCATTAGTAGTTATTATGGCACTAGCAACAGTTGCTTGCCAAAAAACGGAAAAAGAGTCAACTTCCACTGACAAAAAGGTTATTACAGTAGGGGTTGATGATTCGTATCCACCAATGGAATATCATGATGACAAAGGCGATCTAGTTGGATTTGATATAGATTTAGCTAATGCATTATCAGAAAAAATGGGTGGAGTAGAAATTCAATTTATTTCTACTGCATGGGATGGTATTTTCCTTGGATTAAAAGCAGACAAGTATGATGCAATCATATCATCTGTAAGCATGACTCCGGCAAGAATGGAAGAATTTGAATTTACAAGACCATATCTTGCAAATGGACAAGTTATTGTTGTAAAACCTGGAGACACTTCAATTAAGTCAAGTGATGACTTGGAAGGTAAAATAGTAGGACTACAAGTAGAAACAACAGCTGATGCTGCTGTTAAAAAACAGCTTGAAAAAACTAAATTTGAAGTTAAGAAGTATGATGAAATAATGCAAGCTTTTACAGATATGAGTGCTGGAAGAGTGGATTGTATTGTTGTAGATTATGCTGTGGCAATAGAATATCAGACAAAACATCCTGATAAATATGAAATCACTACAGCGCAGCTTACAAATGAACCAATTGCTATTTGTATTAAAAAGGGCAATACAGAATTACGGGACAAATTTGATAAAGCTATAGATGAAGTTAAAAAAGATGGAACTCTTGCAGAAATATCAAAAAAATGGTTTAATAAAGACTATACAGCTAATATCGATACCGAACTTTACGGTGTAGAATAATTAATAAAAACTCATGGGTTCATTTTACATAGCCCATGAGTTTTTATTACGTTTGTTGGAATAAAATGAAATAAATAAATAAAGTTTGAGGTGTATTACAATGGAAAAATGGCAAAGAGCTTTGCCTCCTATGCTATTAGGAACAAAACTTACAATATTACTAACTCTTTCAGGTATTATTTTTGGTGTTATCTTTGGTTTATTACTTGCTTTGGGGCGAATTTCCAGGAATAAGATTGTTAGCAATATTTGCTGGACATACATATGGCTTTTTAGAGGAACTCCTCTTTTGCTGCAAATATTCTTTATATATTATGCTTTACCATTTATAAAAATTCCAATTATTAATTCGAATATAAATTTTAACCCATTAGTGTCTGCAATTGTAGCATTATCGCTGAATTCCGCTGCATATCTTGCAGAAATAATTCGTGCAGCAATTCAGTCGATTGATAATGGGCAGATGGAGGCTGCGAAGGCTTTAGGCATGACCTATAGACAAGCAATGCTAAAAATAATAGTTCCACAATCTTATAGAAGACTTATTCCACCAGTTGGAAATGAATTTATAATGTTACTTAAGGATTCATCACTTGTTGCTACAATTGCCATGACAGAGCTATTAAGGACTGCGAAGCTGTTGACAAGTTCAACAGGGGATGCATTTTATTATTTGCCAGCAGCTATGATATATCTTATTTTAACATCTATATTTACAAAGGTTTTTGATGCTCTTGAAAAGAAGTATTCTGCATATATATAAAGGGAAGTGTTTAATTATGATTAAGCTTGAAAATATACATAAATCATTTGGAAAATTAGAAGTACTAAAAGGAATAGATTTACAAGTAAATAAAGGTGAGGTTGTATGTATTCTTGGACCAAGTGGTTCTGGTAAAAGTACATTACTTCGCTGTTTAAATCACCTTGAAAGAATTACAACAGGCAAGATTATAATAGATGGCAAGATTGCCGACCATCGTAAAGATGATAAAGATTTAGTTAAAATGTCAAGTAAAGAAGTTTCAAAATTATGTTCTGAGCAAGGGATGGTTTTTCAAAGATTTAATCTTTTTCCTCATATGACTGTACTCCAGAATATAATTGAAGCGCCTCTTATTGTTAAAAAATTTGATAAGCAAGAAGCAATACATGATGCAGAAAAACTGCTTTATAAAGTAGGTTTGTCTGAAAAAAGAGATGAATATCCATCAAGATTATCGGGAGGACAACAGCAGAGGGTAGCAATTGCCAGAGCACTTGCAATGAAGCCAAAAATAATGTTATTTGATGAACCAACATCTGCATTAGACCCGGAACTGGTTGGAGAAGTTCTTCAAGTAATGAAAGACCTGGCAAAAGAGCATATGACTATGTTAGTTGTAACTCATGAAATTGGATTTGCAAGGGAAGTAGCTGACAGGGTAATATTCATGGATGATGGGGTAGTCGTGGAACAAGGCAAACCGGAAGAGATTATTTTAAATCCTAAAAATCAAAGAACAAAAGAATTTCTGGGGAAGGTATTATAGAAGAAAATGACAAATCAATATAAGGCTGATCTGGCGATTTTAAGTATAACGGTCATGTGGGGAGCATCTTTTACACTTATGAAAAGTGTCTTGGATTTTTTGCCAGTATATGCATATCTTTCACTTAGATTTTTAATAGCTGGAATTTTTTTAATTGTTTTATTTAATAAACACTTAAAAAAAGTGAATAAAAAGTCTTTAATTGGTGGAAGTATAGTAGGACTGATGATATTTGGTGGAATGGCATTTCAAGTAACAGGCTTAAAATATACTACTGCTTCAAATTCAGCATTTATTACAGGTTTAAATGTTATACTGGTGCCCATAATATCTGCAACATTCCTTAAAAAGAAGCCTCCTGTTAGTGCAGTAATGGGAGTTTTATTAGCAGGAGTTGGATTATTTTTTCTATCAGGTGGAATAAAATTTGATTTTAATTTAGGTGACCTGTTGACATTTTTTTGTGCAATTTGCTTTGCCCTACAAATAATATTAATAGATAAATTTGTTGAAGATAGTGACGCAAGAGTAATAGCTTTAATACAAATTTGTTCGGCTGCCATATTGTACTCTATTATTTGGCTT
>CAYYEC010000146.1:0-8621 GCA_964470745.1 uncultured Eubacteriales bacterium
ATACTATATAGCGCTAGATAGGGGAAAAATTCATGAAAAATAGATTTGCATTAAAAGTATTTTTATACATTGATATTTTTATACTGCTTATTTTCGTTGCATATAGGATATATCTTATCGCCTTTGAAACAGATTTTAATTCCTTGAACATTGACAATATTAATAAAGTGCAAAAACTAGAGAAAAATGAAGCCGGATTCTCCTTTGCTGTTATAGGGAATATAAAAAACTCAATAGATATATTTGATACGAAACTTGCGAGAAAAATCAACAATGATAATCTTGATTTTGTTATTTCTACGGGAAATGCAGTTTGGGACGGAGGGGAAGATAAGTACAGGATTCTGAATAAAAGCTTAAAAAAAGTAAAAGCTCCAGTTATTATGGGAATCGGGGACAATGAAGTTTCAGATGGCGGGACTTTAAGGTTTTATAAGCATTTTGGCCCTCTGTACTTTTCCTTTAGTACCGAAAATTCCTACTTCATATTTCTGGATACTACTGGTGAAACTTCAGAGGCATGGCAGCGGGAATGGCTTGGCAGAGAATTAATAAATGCACAGAAGTACAAATATCGGTTTATCTTTATGAATAAACCGCCTTATGAAATAGAAGGCAACTATATAAAGAGTGCATCCTACCGGCAGTTTTTAAAAGATAATTTTTTAAAATATAATGTAACGGCAGTTTTCGCTTCCGGTGCGGAGATCTATAATCACAGGGATATGGAAGGAGTACCCTATTATATCAGCGGCGGCGGAGGCGGAAGATTACTTGTTAATAATGAGGACAGTTTTTATCACTATATTAAAGTGGATGTAAAGCCTGATAAGGTAAGCTACAGTATAGTAAAGCAGGAAAAGCCCTTGGCTTTCTTTCAGCTAATAAGCAATTTATGGGTATATGTACATTCTCTTTTTTATATTAACTTTATTAACTTTATTCTTATCTTAAGCCTGCTGATATTTGCGGGAATCTTAATTTATAACAAAATTACAGAAGAGGTAGATTATTTTAGAAGCTTTGATGAAGAATCCGGACAAGCACCGGATGATACGAAACTCAATATAGCTATGTTTACTAACAATTACCTTCCATTCGTAGGAGGAGTACCTGTTTCAATAGAACGACTGGCAAAAGGGCTTAGAAAACAAGGGCATAAGGTATATATCTTTGCCCCTGATTATTCTAATGATACAAATGAGAATGATAATATTATAAGATGTAAACCATTATTTTTTTATAAAGAAAGAGGCTTCAAATTTCCTATAGCTAATATATTTTTACATAAAATTGAAAAAGAATTCGTTACTCGTAAAATTGATATAGTACATATACATCACCCTTACTGGATGGGTTCTAAAGGGATGAAGCTAGCTAAAAAATATAAGGTACCTGTTGTGTTTACTTATCATACAAGGCTTGACAAATATTCGCACTATATACCTGTTTTAGGAAGAGAGTTATTCAAAAATATAATTTCACATTATATAATTAGGTATTTTTCTAAAAAAAGTGATGCACTATTTGCCCCTACCAATACAGCAAAAGAGTATTTAAGAAATATTGGAGTAAGCAAGCATATAGAAATTTTACCTACAGGAATTAATTTTGAAGGTTATGATTCTATAGAAAAAAAGGCAATTGAAGAACTAAGACAAAAATACATCAGGAATAGTGAGATTGTTTTATGTTCAGTTTCACGATTGTCAAAAGAAAAGAATTTATACTTCCTTTTTGAAGGAGTCAAATATATTAAAGAACATTCTAAGACACCTTTTAAGCTTATAATAGTAGGGGAAGGTCCGGAAAAGGAAAACCTCTTAAAGAAAATTGAAAACAGCAACCTAAAAGATATAGTTATCTTGATTGGTCAAGTAAATCCTGCGGAAGTTTACCTATATTATATATTTTCGGATATTTTTGTATTCGCTTCACAATCAGAAACACAAGGGATGGTTTTACTCGAAGCAATGGCAGGGAAATGTCCGGTGGTGGCAGTCCGTTCGAGTGGTATTGATGATATTATTAGCAATGATTACAATGGCTTTAAAACAAAAGAGGATATACAAATATGGGCGGAAAAAATAATATGTTTAATGGAAAATCCGGACAAGCGAACGGAGATGTCTAATAATGCTTATGTGTTTTCTAAATCATTTTCTATAGAGCAAATGGCAGAATGTGCCTCTAAAGTATATTTTAGAGCAATAGAAAACAAAAAGACTATACTTGCTGAGAAAGGATGCAAAAATGGATAAACTTTTTCAGGAAATCATCAGTAAGGTATTTATATATTATATTAAATTTGTATACGCAACCAGCAAAATAATAAAAGCGGGATGTTATGACATTCTGAGAAATGCCAATAACGAGAAGTTTATCATTACATTGTGGCACGGGGACAATTACTGCTTTTATCCTTTATTAAAGGGAGAGAATTTGTATGTTACAGCAACAAAAGACCGTAGAGGGGACTATATTTCTTCAATCTGTAAACACTTCGGATACATTCCAATAAGAATGTCTGATGATTCTACAGGAGAAAATTCTCTTTTAAAGATAAGAAATAAGATTAGAAGTGAAAATACTGCCAGCCTGGTAATTACGCTAGATGGCCCGCTGGGCCCCTACCATCAGGTAAAAAAATTACCTCTCGTGATGGCATCGTTTACTAAACGCAGGATAATTGCCCTTTCAATAGACGTTAAAAGAAAAGTACAGATTAAAAAAAGATGGGATAATTATACTATTCCCTTGCCTTTTAATGAAATAAAAATATATGTACATGAACCTATAAAGATTGAAAAATCGGATTTAAAAGATAAATTTCAATTTAAAAAAGATGAAATAAAAAAAGTAATGGAACATGTTTTTTAATAATGGAAAAAAGATAGGAGCAGATGCATGTGGAATGAAAACAAAAATCAAATCGTACCAAACCAACAACAGATTGATGATAATAAAATATTCAACTCAAAAAAAATATTAACTTATGTTGTGTTTACAGTTATTTTTATTGCAACCTCAGTTTTATCACTATTGTTTATATATCATCTTTTTACTGACAAAGCATCCTTTTTAACATTAAAGATGTTCTCCGGCGGCTTGCTATTCAAGCTGGGGGTTTTATTGATTATTTACTTTCTTTTAGATAGTTTGCGGTTATTCTATATTTTAAAAACATTGGATGTTCATATTAGCTTTCGCTATATTGTTAAATTAGCTTTTGTCAACATATTTATATCGAACATAACGCCCTTTGCTACCGGCGGGGGATTTGCACAAATATATTTTTTAAATCGAAAAGGGGTCTCGTTAGGAGATGCAACCGCTGCCACGACAATAAGAACAGTTATTGCAATAATTTTTTTCTTTATTGCAACACCAATCATACTATTATTAGATAAAAACATGATAAATGTATTTTCGGGTAATTTCAGTCTGTTTTATGCTTTTATACTGCTATTTTTGTATTTAGGCATAGCATATGCAATTTACAGATTAATACAAAACAACTCCATAATAAAATGGGCAATTTACAAATTATTATTATTCTTGCAGCGTAAAAAAATTCTTTCAAAAAAAAGTTATTCCGTTTTATTGAAGAAAACTTTTAGGGAATATGATGGATTTATTATAAATATCAGGAGATTCCTTAGTAAGGATAAAAAGTATGTTTTTTTATCTATTGCTTTTACAATATTATTTCTATTGTCATTGTTTATGTTTTCTGTGGTACTTATCAAAGGATTTAACTATAAAATTTCTATCTTCTCTATTATTGCCTTACAAATTATTATAACTTTTATAACCTATTTTGCTCCAACACCGGGCGCAACAGGAATTGCCGAGGGAGGATTTGCGTTAATGTTTTCCGCTTACGTAAAAAGAAGCGATATCCTCGTACTTACATTTGGTTGGAGATTTTTTACAATATATGTAGGAATGTTTGTTGGTTTGATTATTTTTTACTTAGAAATAATGAAACGAAGTAAAAAGAAGACTATATATACTTAAAAAAATAGTTAGGTTTTTGCAACCTTATTATTTTTTTTGCGTGTAATATGTATGTAAAACTATTAGCTTAAAGGGGACGATGCACTAATGAATATGGCTGTATTCAAAGCTATAAATGGATTTGCTCATGAGAGCGGACTATTCGACAAGACAATGATTATATTGGCAAAATATGGCCCGCTTATATTTATGGCTACACTTGCAGCATTTTATCTGTACGGAGTATATAGAAAAGATAAAATGTTAAGGTATGCTGCTGTGGATACACTTGCAATAACAGTGATCAATATGTTTTTAGGTTTTGTTATAGGTATTTTTTATTACGAGCCAAGACCATTTGTTTTCAACAAGGTGAATTTACTGATCCCCCACGCACCGGATACTTCATTTCCAAGTGATCATTCTCTAGGTACAATGAGCATAGCGTTGGGAATTAATAATTACTATAAGATTTGCGGTAAAGTATTAATCATACTATCGCTTTTAGTAGGTGTATCGAGAGTTTATGTTGGTGTCCATTATCCGATGGATGTGGTTGGAAGCTATTTGGTGGTATTTGTAGTGAATTTTATATATGGACGTTTATTAAGGAATAAAATAAGAGGTATGTATGCTAAGGTTGAAGAATTCCTGTTAAAAGGTGTTTCTGTGATAAAACAGGTGAATTAATGTATTAAGTCCGGATATTTTTCATCACTAAATAATAACTATACTGTTTAAGAAAGAGAGGATTGCAAATGAGCATTATTCAAGCAATTATTTATGGAATCGTTCAGGGAATCGGAGAATTTTTACCTATATCAAGTACGGCACATTTGGTGTTGGTTCCCTGGCTTTTCGGGTGGCAGGACCCTGGTGTTGTTTTTGATGTGGCATTACATCTAGGAACTGCAGCAGCCGTTATATTGTATTTCTTTAAGGATTGGATCAATTTAATCAGTGCAGGCTTTGCAAAGCCTAAAACACAGGATGGAAAGCTGTTTTGGCTCTTAGTGCTGGCTACGATCCCCGGTGCCTTATTTGGTGTTATGTTGGACAAGTATATGGAGGATTTCAGGAATGCTGCTTTGATAGGTGTTATGCTGATTGTTATGGGTATAATATTATATGTTGCAGATAAATATGGAAGAAAAGAAATAGATATCAAAGAAACAGGAGTAAAACGAAGTTTAATCATTGGTATAACACAGGTATTTGCAGTAATACCGGGTGTATCCCGTTCGGGAATTACGATGACTGCGGGGCGTATATTGGGGATGACCAGGGAAAGCATTGCCAGATTTACGTTCTTAATGTCAGCCCCAATCATTCTGGGAGATGGATTATATCACGCAAAAGACCTGGTTCATACTCATATTGATAAAGCGCCTTTTTTCACTGCTATGATAACAGCGGCTATAGTGGGTGTATTAAGCATTAAATTTCTGCTGGATTATTTAAAGAAAAAGGGATTTGGAATATTTGCTGTTTACAGATTCGCTTTGGGAGCTTTCGTTATTGCGGTTTACTTTTTAAGATAGTTTATAGAAGCTTATCAGGTTAGAATGGATAAAGACTGAAGGAGAAATAAATTGGGCTTTATTACTGAATTATTTAATCATTATGGATATGTTGTTTTATTTGTTGCATTGATAGTGGAGCTTATGGGCCTTCCAACTCCGGGTGAAACACTGATGACCTATATCGGCTTTCTTGTATTTCAAGGAAAGCTGAATTGGGTAATAAGTATAGCCGTTGCAGCGGCCGGGGTTATTTCAGGTATCACCATTTCATATTTTATTGGAAGTACTTTAGGAAAGGTTTTTTTTACAAAGTATGGTTCATATATTCACATGGGACCGGATAAAATGGAAAAGACATCGAAATGGTTTAAGAAATACGGCAACGGTTTGCTTGTCGTCGCATATTTTATACCCGGGGTAAGACATGTCACTGGATATTTCTCGGGAGTTACGAAAATTCCTTATAAGAGGTTTGCTGCGAATGCATATATTGGGGCATTACTATGGACCGGAGCATTTATTTCTTTAGGGAAGGTTTTAGGCTCTAACTGGGGAAAGTTCCATGGCCCGATTAAAAAGTATATGATTATAGGCGGTATTATAATAGCAATAGCTTTAATTTGTATTTACCTTTACAGGAGCTATAAACAGCAGATTGCCGAGTTTACTGTTAAGTCCCTGGAAAACTCATTAAAGATATTTCAATCCCTTGGGAAAATAAAAATTGCCATACTTGGGGTTGCTGTAGTCTTTATTGGTATGTTAATTCTAGTTGCTGGGCTTATTCAGGATTTTCTAGCTAATGAATTCAGTCGATTTGATATGATTACTGCTTATTTAATAAGTTTATTATTTCCTCAAAATTGGGCATTCGCTATGAAATGTTTTGGGCTATTAACATCCTACCCAATATTGATATCTATAACAGCAATAATGGCAGTTTGGATAACTGTAAAGGGAAAGAATCGATTTCTTGAGTTCCGTTTCCTTCTTATCACAATCTTGGGGGGCGAAGTTTTAGAAGAACTATTAAGAGTTGTATTTCATCGACTCGGTCCGTTAGGGTTATCTATCGCAGGACATGCCAAATATACTTTCCCAAGTGAACAATCCTTGATGGCTGTTGTTACTTATGGCTTTGCAGCATTCATAATATTACGCCACATAAAAAGAAGTTGGATAGGAATGGTAACAACATTTATTGTTTTAATTATTTGTTTTCTTGTAGGATTAAGCCCTTTGTTCTTTCAGCTTCAATATCCAAGCGATGTTTCTGCAGGGTACGTTTTTGGAGGTGTATGGTTGAGTCTGAATATAATATTACTGGAACTCTTCCGTATTTTGCCAGAAATGGAGCACCAGAATTGAGGTGTTCTATGTGTTTAATGCTTTTTGCTTAAAATAAATATGGAAAATAAAATGATTACCTTATGGTAGCCGATTATATTTTCGATCATTGACCCTGCATCATAAAGCTAATTCCCGACATCATAGGCTGCGTCATCGTACCAGACATTTGCTGCATCATACTTTGAGCTTGCCCTGAATGGAACTGGTACATTTTATATTCTCCTTGAGCCATTGCAGTATATATACTGCTGATCCTTTGGAAATACTGAGCTAACTGCATATCATATGAATAATTTTGAGCATGCATTTGAGCCATCATCATCTGCATCTGATCCATGTTCATTGCCATTTTATATCACTCCTGAATAATTACCATATTTATTGATGTTACATAGCATGCAAGTTATGTAAATGATGTGAATAATGATGGTTTCCTCCTGTAACATATAAAGATTTCATAAGTATACTGTTATAAAGCCTAATAATACAGGAGGAATTTCTATGGTTATTACACCGGATGTGTATGACTTGCCATATACAGTACATAATGGAATTAAATATTTTGAGCTTGTTGCTGAACCTGTAAAGCGGGAAATACTCTCCGGCTTGTATATAAATGCATGGGGATACAATGGAAGCATGCCGGGTCCGACAATTCAGGTTTATCCTGGGGATTACGTGAATATCCGTGTAATAAGCAAGCTATCGGAGCCGACCAGCGTACACTGGCACGGCCTTGATGTGCCGAATGTTATGGATGGTGTTCCTGCGGTCGAGCCTTCGCCTAAAATAGACCCCGGTAAGTATTTTGACTATCATTTCAGGATAACCAATCCACCAGGTACACACATGTATCATACGCATTTTTATTCAGTGGAGCAGGAAATGATGGGCTTGGGAGGAGCATTCATTATACTGGACCCAAACCCGAAAAATCAATATATCAACAGAGACTACTTTATTATGCTGCAGGAATTCCATGTAAACGGGCTAAAGATAGGTGAAGTAAAGCCGGGGGTTTATGATATCGACCCTATTAACGATGACTTTAATTTCTTTACAATGAATGGGCGGTGTTTCCCATTTACAACTCCGCTTACAACAAAAATGAGCGAAAATGTAAGGATACGGCTTGGCAATATTGCACATAATGCTCATCCTATTCATATTCATGGGCATCAATTCATTGTTTCAGCAAGTGACGGCAATAGCATCCCAATACAAAATCGGTTAGTGAAAACAACAATAAATGTTGCCTCTGGAGAAACCTTCGATGTTGAATTTTATGCAAATAACCCGGGCATATGGCCCTTTCATTGTCACATACCACACCATATGTCCAATAATATGCAAAAGCCTATGGGTGGAATGTTTACTATTATAGAGTATATTTGATTATATATTTTTTTGAGTATTATTATCTACGCTTTTACAAATAATAAACCTGATAATAGATTAATGTTTATGAGAGGTAAGGTTTGTTATGGATTTAGCGAGATATATAAATATAATATTTGCCATACTTGTTTGGACTGCTGCGTTTATTATAATTAAGCCTAAAAGATTAATCGAATTGTGGCCTATTGCTCTATTGGCGACATTAGTGCTGTTTGGAACGGAATTGTTCTTTACGTCACTCAATCTGTACAAGTTTAACAACCCTTTTCTGCCTATTGCCGGCATCCCATTGTTCCACTTAGTCTGGGGAGCAGGGAGCGGGCTTATTTTCATTTACTTTATGAAAAAAGA
>CAYYEC010000147.1:0-8615 GCA_964470745.1 uncultured Eubacteriales bacterium
ACCTTCTAATGCAGTCAGCCATAAACATTGAAGTCCTCCTCCAGAAAATCCACAACAGCCAATTCTTTTTCCATCGCATATATCCAGAGTTTCTATATAATCTATTAACCTCATAAGATCCCATACCCACATTCCTGTTAAAGATTGCCCTATGCTTATTGCAGCATTATTTAAGTCGACACAAGAGCTTCCCATAAATTTGCTCTCTTCATCCCCTTGTATCATCCATTCTCTGCGTTCACAGGAACCTCTTGCATCCGGGCAAAACACAATATATCCCTCTTTTACCAGCTTGATGCCATAGTCTGCATTATATCTCTCTATACTATTTTTAACACTGGGTATATCATCTCTACCTGCAACCTGATATTTTCCGGATCCCCCATGTCCATGTGCAGCTATAACGCAAGCTCTTTTTTCTCCTTCCTTCATATCATCCGGAACAAGCATATAAAAAGGCATCCAAACCTTATCTTCAGTTTGAATGATTATTTTATCTCTTCTATATCCCTCCATTTGACATGTCTCCAAAACCTGATGAGCCAAATCACACTTTCTCATTTTATTTATTCCTGTAATATCTAATAGAGTTTCTTTTAATTTCTTTTTCCAATCATTATATTCAGATATTGTTTTAGCTTTAAACGCATACTTTCTTGAATTCTCATCATATTTTTTTAACAAATACTCCAAAGTAGTATAATATTTATTTGTATGTATGGTACTCATAGTATCCCCTCAGTATTAAATTTATATAATAAATATGATATCATATTTATTATATAAATTTATATATTTCAAATAATTTAATTTTGTGATAATATTTAAAGAATTAATAAAATATAAAAAGATTTGGGGCATAAATATTATGAAAGAACAGATACTCTCAATAATTTTAGAAGCAGGCAAAATAATAGCCAAAAGCAAAGTTTCAAAAGATATGATAATAAAAAAAGGCTTGGCTGATTTTGTGACTCATGTTGATCTTGAAGTTCAGAACTATATAATAAATGCCTTGAAATCTATTTCTCCTGATTCCAATATAATTACAGAAGAGTCAAATAATAATGATTATAATCTTCATAAAGATACTTGGATTCTAGACCCTGTTGATGGTACAGCCAATCTTATGCATGGATTTAACCATTCTGCTATATCACTTGCATTGTTTGTAGATTCTAAGCCTAAAATGGGTATAGTATATAACCCTTTCATAAAGGAAATGTTTTATGCCGAGTCTGGTAAAGGTGCATATTTAAATGATAAAAATATATCTGTAAGCCCCCAAAATGACATGGAAAGATGCTATATTGCATTTGGTACAAATCCATACAATAAGTCCGCATCAAATAGATGGTTTCCAAAGCTTCAAAAGGTATTTATGGAATGTCAGGATTTAAAACGAACAGGTTCAGCAGCGTTGGACCTATGTTATGTTGCATGTGGGAGAACCGAAGGATACTTTGAGGAAAACCTTAAGCCATGGGATTTTGCTGCAGGCACTATTATATTAAAAGAAGCCGGCGGAGTTACCACTGACTTCTCAGGAAATACTATTGATTTTCTAAAGCCCCAAGATATTTTAGCCAGTAATGGTTTAATTCATAAAAAAATGATATCACTTCTAAATACAACGCAATAAACCACCATCTTTTTATAATCTCCATTTTGGGCCAAAAATACTTCCAAATTTTACCCATCCTTCTTTTTTTGAATCTCCAATTTCATATTTAATTCTATAAACAGTTTCTCCTTTTCCAACAAGTATAAAGGGTCCTGTAAGAAACATTTTATGCTCAATGTCAATAACTGTCCCTCCCATTGAATCAATCTCATCATGAATCTTTTGTTCATGATTTGATTTTCGAACAACTGTTATTACAATTGCAATTATTATAAAAATAAAAATAATAAATATCTGCATAGCAGTATCCACCCCTCTATAATTATATTTTATTATCTTATCTTTCTATTTGTGCACCAAATGGAACAAGAGCTAATTTGGCTAATTTAAAATGCTGCAATCCAAAGGGAATCCCTATTATCGTTATACTAAACAGTAAACCTGATATGAAATGCCCAATACAAAGCTCCCATCCAAAGAAAATAATCCAAATAATATTACCTAAAAGCCCCATAGCTCCAAAATTTCCGGCATTAATTCTACTTCCAAAAGGCCATAATGCAACACCTGCAATTTTAAAGCACTGAAGTCCAAAAGGTATTCCCACAATAGTTATACAAAGTATGATTCCAGCAATAAGCCATAGAATAGCTCCAATCAATCCTCCAAAAATAATCCAAATAAGATTCCCAATAAAACTCATTATTTCTACCCCCAAATACATACTATTTAATCATTATATCAGATTTATGCCAAAAAGAACCTGGAGATTGGAAAATTAATCTTCAGGTTCTTTTAAATTTTATAATTAATTTATATACAACGCAATAAATCCTTTACAGTATTTTTAAAAATATTGCGTTGTATTACCTTTAAAACTCGGAACGCAAATAACCCTAATGTAATTTACTTATTGCGTTCCATATAGCTTATTTATCTGAATTTGAGTCTATTACTATTTAGTCTTTTTTAATACGTAATAGTATGGTTTCATATTTCTGTAAATATAATCGCCGCTTTTCCATTCAAAGAACATGTAAGTTTCTCCTTGAATCTGCTTTATAATATATTTACTTGCAGTCTTATCGCCAGCATGAGTTACTACACCTTTAGTCCAGGCAAACCAAGGTCTTGGTGTATCATCATTAAATTTCAACTCCCCATTTTTAAAGAAAACAAGCTTCTCCAGAAACAAATCTCCTTCCCAATTTGTTTTGCCAACTTTGAATTGGTCTATATCTTTTACAAAATCTACACTTTCCCATGTGCCTAGCACATCAGGGTCATCTACAAATGGCAAATCTATATTATCTGTTTTTTTTCGTCTCATATTACTTGTATCAACTTGACCTACCTTATTAATATTGTAATGATTTGATGTCTGGTATAAAGCAGTTATCTTATAATTTGTAAAGAACATCCTTACGCCTTTATCATATCTATCATAGTAGCAATATCCTTTTTTCCCATCAATATCCTTATAAAGAACTCCCTCTTTAAATCCATTACTTTTACCTTCAATTGTTTCATCCGGTGAACCAACAGCTTTTAAAACTTCATCCAGAGATACTCCAACTTGTATATTTCCATTTAAAATGTAGTTTGAATTATAGTACCTTAATTCAACTATTTTATTATCATTCATAAATATATGAAAATCTCTCGGATATATCATAATATAGCAATTTGGTAAATTATTTTTTTCAAAGCTTTTAGATCCCCAAACATACTTGTCTGGTTCTCCCATAACCTTAATAATGTCTTCTAATCCATTTTTATTAATGTCTATTTGTTTTATTTTTTCTACAAACTCCCCGCTGTAATCTTCATATTTTACTTGACTATTTACCAAGCTTTCTTCGCTGCTATATACAACATTTTCACGAAATCTACCCTTATCATAGCCATAAACCAATGCTGCACATAAAGTACCAAATGCAAATACAACTAATAAAACTAACCATATTTTCTTCATATCAATTGTCCTCCTATATATAATTTATTAATTGTATCCAGCTTATCCCTTACTTTTTATAAAGTTTTTTTAGAATTGTAAAATAGTTGTAAATTTTTTTAACTCTTTAAAAAATCACACAAGGATATTTATAAAACTATCTCAATTTCTGTTCCCTTACCTATTTTACTATTTATTATTAATTTACTACCATGAATATTGATTACTTCATTGCAAATTGATAAGCCAAGGCCGGCACCGCCCTCTTTTCTGCTTCTTGATTTATCAACCCTATAAAATGGCTCCAGTATGTTTTCAATATCACTTCCAAGTATTCCTTTACCTTCATCTTTTACAAAGAGAATATCCTGACCTTCTGTATTTTTTAAACCAAATTCAATTATACTTTTTTCATCTGAAGCTTTTATAGCATTATCAACTAAATTAATAACCACAGTCTTAATCAAATCCTTATCGATAATAATATTTTTCTCTATTCCACTATATTTAAACTCAATGTTTTTCTCTATTAGTTTAAAATTAAACAATAAATAAACTTCTTCATAAAGTTCTTTTGAATTGTATTCTATTTTATTAACGGAATTTTCTCTAATAAAAATTATATCTAATAATTTATTAGCCATGTTTAATATTCTTTTACCCTCTGAATTAATAAATCCTATACTTTTATAATAAACTTCTTCTTCGCATTTATTATTCCTTAAAAACTCTGAGTACCCAATAATAGAAGTCATCGGTGTTTTTATTTCATGCATTAAATTATCAATAAACTGCTGCTTGCTTTCACTCATTCTCTGAAGTGTATATATATCATTCTCAATCCTATCCGCCATTTTATTAAATTGTATTGATAGGGTACCTATCTCATCATTAGTTAGAATACTTACTCTTTTATTGTAACTTCCAGAAGCTATTTCTTTAGCACTTTCAGTAAGCTTTTCAATAGGATTAGTTATATACTTACTTATAAAAAAAGTAAGTATACCTAATAGCAAAACTAAAGCTATTTCCATCTTTGCAAGGAAAATATATTGTTTTATTCTCTGTTTATCAATGTATCCAACATTTCTTATAATCGTGAAAACAGCATCCGTTTCCAGCTTTATTGCGGCAGCTAAATATCTATTATTTTGGTTATTTAAAATAGTAAATACGGTCTTATCTGATAAATAAGCCGCATTGACTAAATTCCCTATATCAATTCGAATTTCTTTATTTTGAAAACTCCTATTATCCCAGATTATTTTATAATAAGCCTCATCTCCAGTAAAGGAATTAACCATATCCTTATATACTTTTGAATACAAGTCCATGCTATATTTTTCATTTATTATTTTTTCTAATTCTTTTTGATTGGTCATAGGTATGTCAATAAAAGGATAAATTTTAATTTGTATAGCTTTATATATATTTTTCTCTTCTTCAATTGTACGTCTAATCTCATGATTTAAAGTTGTTGAATACTGATTTTCAGCCATTAAAATTCCAGCTATAGTAATAGCTGCAATAAATAGAGCCATATATATTAGATAACTTTTAAGCCAGAATTTCATTTTTAAACCTCCAGCCTGTATCCATATTTATATACTGTTTTTATTCTTTCTGTACGCAGCTTGTCTCTTAAGTTTTTAACATGTATATCAACAGTTCTGGTATTACCAGCATAATCATAGTTCCATACGTTTTGAAGTATTTTATCTCTTGAAATGGAGATTCCTTTATTCATTAAAAAGTACTCAAGTAACTCAAATTCTTTTAGTGTTAGTTCAATCTCCTTAGAATCTTTAAACACCTTCCTCTGTTCAGAAAAAATCTTTATGTCATCAAATTCCTTAACATTTTCTTTGTCTTTATTCCTTCTAAGTACAGAATTAATACGAGCAACAAGTTCCAATGCTTCAAATGGTTTTGTAATATAATCATCAGCACCAAGATTCAATCCATGAACTGTATTTGCCAGTCCACTTTTAGCAGATAACATAATAAAAGGAATACTTTTTTTTATTATATATGGTACTAAAGTGTATCCATCAATTTTAGGAAGCATAATATCAAGTAGTATTAAGTCTATGTCTTTCTTTTTTATAATATTTAAAGCTTCTTCTCCATCCATGGCTTCCAGTGTATCAAATCCAGCCATATGCAAGTTTAACTTAATTAATTCCAATATAGGTAGTTCATCATCAATTATTAGTATTTTTTTCATTCGACTTCTCCATATAAAATATATTTAAATTCTATCATAAATTATCCTATATTTCAATTAAATTACACATTGGCTGCTGACAAATCATAAGAACCTACCCTATTCATTCATAAAATTTAATTCTCAACAAATATATTCTATGATATAATACCTAATAGCATTTAGTATAAATGGATAAATTACACATTAAGGGGCGATATAATGTTAAAAGTTTGTAATTTGACAAAAAAGTATGATAAGACCTTAGCAGTTGACAATATGAATTTTGAAGTGGAAAGTGGTGAAATAGCTGTATTATTAGGGCCAAATGGAGCAGGAAAAAGTACTACTATAAAATCAATTGCTGGCTTGTTAAGATTTAAAGGAAGTATTGAAATTTGTGGAAATGAGAATAAAAGTATCGATGCAAAAAGAATATTTGGATATATACCCGAAGCACCAGCTTTGTATGATACCCTAACTATATATGAGCATTTGGAGTTTATTGCAAAAGCCTATAATCTTAAAGATTACGAAGAAAAACTCGAAGGGCTTCTTAAAAGATTTGATCTCGACGATAAAAAAGATAAATTAGGTAAAGAGCTTTCCAAAGGTATGCAGCAAAAGGTAAGTATATGCTGTGCTTTGTTAATAGACCCCAAGGTTATTCTATTTGATGAACCGATGATTGGTCTTGATCCAAAAGCTATCAAAGAACTAAAATCCATATTTATTGAATTAAGAAAAAATGGATGTACTGTTTTAATTAGCACTCATATAATTGATAGCATCGAAGAAGTATGGGATAAAGTGCTTATAATGAATAACGGAAAAATTGTAATGAGTAGAACCAGAAAAGAAATAGAAGATAGCAATGAAGAATTGGAAAATTTATTCTTTGAAGTAACGGAGGAAAAAAAATGAGCCCATTAATTTACATCCTTCGAAAAAGTTTGAAAAATCTATTGAAGGGTCTGAAAAAAAAGCCTCCTGCCTTAATTGGATATATACTGGGAGCCTTATTTATTATAGGATTTATTATTATTAGCACTATCATGCCCTCATCTACTATGAAAAGCAGATCACCGGAACAATTTGGAGTATTAATAACAATTTTTTTATTTGTTACAGCATATCTTAATCTAAAACAAAGTATTGATACCGGAAGCAGTTTTTTTAGATTTGCAGACATAAATTTTGTCTTTACTTCTCCACTTAAACCAAATAAGGTCTTATTATATGGATTTGTTAAGCATTCAGGAACAACGCTGATTATATTAATGTTTTTATTATTTCAGATTCCTAATATTAAATTAAATTACCCTATTGATAATGTAGGTGTAATTATACTTTTGATTGGTGCCTTTTTTCTATTTTTATCACTCTCCTTACTAGGGATGCTGGTGTATTCAATATCTTCAAAGAGTACTGATATTAGGGGTATTTTTATGAAAGTCTTAAATACTCTCTCTATTATCTTTGTATCAGGATTTTTTATAGAACTATATCTTACAAAAGATCTTGCAACTGCTGCAAATAGATATTTTAACAGCGATATTATAACCTATATCCCTTTACTCGGATGGTTTAAAGTAGTATTCTTTAGTACAGTACACGGAGTAAACTCACAGGTTTATTATAATATTATTTTAATAGCAATATCATTTGTTGCTATGGGATTTGGGATTTATAAAGTAAAAACTGACTATTACGAAGATGTACTGGCAGCTACTGAACATAGAGAGGAATTAATAAGAGCCAAAAAAGAAGGTAGAGGAAATATTAATCTATATAAAGGAAAGGTTAAAAAAAATATTAAACATAAATTCAGTGGAAGTGGTGCAGCAGCAATCTTTAACAAGAATATTCTAGAGTATAAAAAGGTTGGATTTTTCTTCTTTGATAAAGTAACCTTGATTATTGTTTTATTTGGAGTCTCAATCAAGTACTTTATGCCTCATCCAAACATAATACAGGTTTTGTATTGGACTATTTATATGCTCTTTCTTTTTTCAGCACAAGGTAGATGGTCTCAAGAGCTTAATAAACCATATATTTATTTGATTCCGGAAAATCCGCTTAATAAACTGTTTTTCTCAACACTGGTAGAAAATATTAAAAATCTGATTGATGGTGTCCTCTTATTTAGTACTGTTGGTTTTATGTTTAAAAGTGATTTGTTAACTATAATTTTGAGTATAATAACATATACATTATTTGGTTCTGTATTCCTATATGGAGATGTAATATCCAGAAGAATCTTTGGAGGTATCCATAGCAAGGTTTTAAGAATCTTTGTAAAACTGTTCCTGATATTCTTTATCGTACTTCCAGGACTAATTGCCTCAATTGTAATTTCAGTAGTTTTCAAAGATATCAATTTTGTTCAGTATTACAGTTTAGGTGTTCTGGTAATTTATAATATCTTGGTTTCGTTTATATTACTGTTGATTGGAAAAGGTATATTTAGTAGGCTTGAATTGGATTAAGGATTAAGGAAACTCAACAAATAACTCAGTAAAGATTTATTTTAAGGAAACATATACACGAATATACATTATTATGCTAATATAAAATATATAAATTTATTTTTAAAAACTAAAAAGTCTTTTATTAAATTAAATAAGGAGATGGCAAAATATGAGTATACAAATCAAAGATAACTCCATAGTTTTGTTTCAAGGAGATAGCATTACTGATTGTGGAAGAATCAGAGAAGATGAAAACAGCCTAGGTAATGGATACGCAAACATGGCATCTGCTATGTTTTCAGCACTTAACCCACAAAAAAATGTTAAATTTATAAATAAAGGTATAAGCGGGAATAGAGT
>CAYYEC010000148.1:0-8561 GCA_964470745.1 uncultured Eubacteriales bacterium
GTTGTAGGAGGAGTCGGAACACAGAACATGAATGTTGGAATGGCCAGAATAGCAAAAGCTTCTAATAATTTATATTACTTGGCATTTGAAAATTACGAAAATGCAATATGCGTAGAGGTAAAGTCATCCTCAGACGGCAAGTATTTTGGTGAACCAAACACTCATGGTTACGAGATGCAGATAGGTGACAACGGCTGGATGTTTTCAACACCTTGTCTTGCTTATGTTAACGGTGCTTTGATAGGTATTGGTAAAAATTATAAATCTTATAATGGTACAAGTTCGAACGAAGGAAAAGTTTGCTTAATCAGTAAAGATGGCGGAGCTACATGGAGTGAAATGCCATTACCTGTAGAAATAATATACCATGATGATCATCAGAACTGGAGCCCTGCATTCCTTCCACTATCAAATAATCGGTTGTTCTTTATCACGGTCAGCTATATTAATGGACAGGATTCAACAAGATACGATACCGGATTTATAAATTCCGGAACACAATCATTTACGATCATCAACAGGAATAGCGGAAAGACACTTGATGTCTATCAAAATTCAGTTGCAGATGGAGCAAATGTTGATCAGTGGAGACAGAATGGTGGTAACAATCAGAAATGGAATATAGTAGAAGCAGGTGGCGGATATTATAAAATAGTTAATGTAAATAGCGGAAAGCTTCTAGATGTAAATGGTGGTTCATCAGCAGACGGTGGAAATGTCATTCAATGGTCGGACAATGGAGGGAGCAACCAGCTATGGCAAATTTCAGATATGGGCAACGGCTATTTCAAGATAGTAAACAAGAATAGCGGAAAGTGCCTTGATGTATATCAATCTTCAACATCTGACGGAGCAGACGTAGTGCAGTGGGCTGACAACGGCGGGTATAACCAGCAGTGGCAGCTGGTTGCAAATTAATTGGCTTAATACATAAATTATAGCAGCGAACTTGATATATTAAATAGTTAAAAGAATGGGTATCTGTATTGGACTTATTATAAAGATACCCATTCTTTTTATTATCCATAAGATTATGAATTTAAGCTGGTATGTGGAAATAGATTTAAAGCTTTTGGTAATAACAGATTTAAAAATGAATCTTGACACCTTGCATTATGTTTTATATAATTTGAGTGAAAATATATGAAAAAGACTGTGACAAGACCGAGTAGTTTAAAGGAAGCTTTCAGAGAGAAAACGTTTGGTGGAAGTTTTTAGTGGAATTTAAACGAAGCTATCTTCGAGTTGTAAGTAAAAGCTTACCGTTAACTGCGTTAAAGTTCCAAGAGCCCTGTAATACAGGGAATAAGGGTGGTACCGCGTGATATACTCTCGTCCCTATTTGGGATTGAGGGTTTTTTAATTGGGGTAAGAGGCAATAGGGGAGATAGACAATAGGTAGCCAAAAGACAATGCCTAAAACCTATCCTCCATTGCCCATTGCCTATAACCTGACCAAAGGAGTTTGATATTATAATGAAAAAAATAGGTTTAAATGAGTTAAGGGATATTTATTTAAAGTTTTTTGAAAGTAAGGGCCATCTAGCTATGCCAAGCTATCCATTGGTTCCCCAGAATGACCCGAGTATATTGTTAATTAATGCCGGAATGACTCCATTAAAGCCATACTTTACAGGTACGGAAGTGCCACCAAGGAACAGAGTAACAACGTGTCAAAAATGCATTAGGACACCTGATATAGAAAATGTAGGAAAGACATCAAGACATGGAACTTTCTTTGAGATGCTCGGAAACTTTTCTTTTGGAGATTATTTCAAAAATGAAGCTATTCCATGGGCATGGGAATTGTTTACCGAAGTGTTGGAAATCCCTGAAGATAGACTATTTGTTTCTGTATATGAAGAAGATGATGAAGCATATAATATTTGGAATAAAGAGGTCGGTCTTTCTACTGATAAAATATTTAGAATGGGTAAGGCAGATAATTTTTGGGAGCATGGTACAGGACCTTGCGGACCTTGTTCAGAAATATACTTTGATAGAGGAGTGGATAAGGGCTGTGGTAAACCTGAGTGTACAGTAGGCTGTGATTGTGATAGATTTATTGAGGTATGGAATTTGGTATTTACTCAATTCGACCGTCAGGAAGATGGCAGCTATGAGCCTTTAAAAAAGAAAAATATTGATACAGGGATGGGGCTTGAAAGACTTGCTTGTGTGATGCAGGATGTGGATAATATATTTGAAGTGGATACAATAAAAAATGTCTTAAATCATGTTTGTAAAATTGCTAATGTAGAATATGGAAAAGAATATAAAAAGGATGTTTCTATAAGGGTAATTACTGACCACATAAGAAGTACAAGTATGATGATTTCTGATGGGGTATTACCGTCTAATGAAGGTAGAGGGTATGTGCTAAGAAGACTTTTAAGAAGAGCAGCAAGACATGGCAAATTACTTGGTATAGACAGACTTTTCCTTGGTGATTTGGCAAAAACAGTTATTGAAGAATCAAATCAGGCTTATCCTAACATGAATTAAAAAGAAGAATATATCATTAAAGTAATAACTATTGAAGAAGAGAAGTTTAACACTACTGTTGATCAAGGACTAAATATATTAAATCAATTTATTGAAGATACTAAAAAATATAATAAAGGTACTTTAGCCGGCAGTATGGTATTTAAGCTGCATGATACCTATGGTTTTCCCCTTGACTTGACGAGAGAGATTGCAGAAGAAAATAATTTGAAAATAGACGAAGATGGATTTAAACAGGAGATGTCTATTCAAAAGGAAACTGCTAGAAGTGCACATAGAAGCAGGGAAGGTTCTGCATGGGAAAAGGATTTGTTTTCTGAATTAGATAAAAATATAAAGACTGAATTTGTGGGTTATGAGAAGTTAGAAGAAGAAAGCAAAGTCTTATTTATATTAAAAGAGAATGAATTTGTAGATTATGCTCAAGAAAGTGATTTGATTTCAATTATTCTTGACAAGACTCCTTTTTATGCTGAAAGTGGAGGTCAGGTTGGTGATAAAGGAATTATTGAGTCTAAGGATGGAAAAGTAAAAATAGTTGATTGTAAAAAAACTCCGGAAGGTAAATATATTCATATTGGAGAAGTTGAGAGTGGAATAGTACAAAAAGGAAGTATGGTCCATGTTAAAGTTGAAAAAGCCTTAAGAATGGCTACAGCAAAAAATCATACTACAACACACATATTGCAAAAAGCTTTAAAAAATATTTTGGGAGATCATGTAAATCAGTCAGGTTCCTCTGTTGATTCTGATAGACTAAGATTCGACTTTACTCATTTTTCTGCAATATCAAAAGAACAGCTGCAGGGAATTGAAAATGAAGTAAATGAAATAATAATGGAGAATATAAATGTTATAGTTCAAGAAATGTCAATAGATGAAGCTAAAAAGGAAGGAGCTATGGCATTATTTGGAGAAAAGTACGGAAATATAGTTAGAGTGGTTAAGATTGGAGATTATAGTAAGGAATTATGTGGAGGTACTCACATATCATCAACTTCACAGGCTGGTCTAATTAAAATACTAAGTGAAAGCGGTATTGCCGCCGGAGTAAGAAGAATAGAAGCTTTAACAGGTCATGCTGCAATTGATTATTTAAACAGGAAGGAAGAGATGTTAAACGAAGTTGCAAGTAGTTTAAAATCGGCTCCTGATGAAAGCATTAAGAAAATTGAAGCACTTAATGCTGATTTGAAGAAAGCACAAAAGGAAATAGAGGAATTGAGAAATAAATTGGTTAGTTCTTCTATGGATGATGTTATGTCAGGTGTTAAAGAAATAAAAGGGATTAAAGTACTGACTGCAAGATTTGATCAGATGGATATGCAGGGACTTAGAAATACTTCTGACACCTTTAAAAACAAATTGGGATCATGTGTTGTTGTGCTGGCTACCGGTAAAGATGAAAAAGTGAATTTTGTTGTAACTGCTACTAAAGACCTTGTCAGCAAAGGAGTTCATTCTGGTAATATAATAAAAGAAATAGCAAAGATTGCCGGAGGCAGCGGCGGCGGACGTCCAGATATGGCACAAGCTGGAGGCAAGGACGCTTCTAAGATAGATGAAGCATTAGAGTATGCAATGAAGATTATTGAGGAACAAGTAAAATAACGGGCAAGTGGCTATAGCCAATGGGTAATAGATTAAAATCTTTTCCCATTGCCCATCGCCTATCACCCCAAATTTAGGAGGTTTTAACATGAGTGATTGTATTTTTTGTAAAATAATAAACAAGGAAATTCCATCGACAATTGTTTATGAAGATGATAAAATAATAGCCATAAATGATATTAATCCTGAAGCGCCAATACATGTTTTAGTGCTTCCCAAAAAGCATATAGGAAATATTAATGAATTAAATGAAGAAAATATAGACGTTATAAAGGATATTCATTTTGCTATCCAGAAGGTTGTAAAAGAAAAAGGAATAATTGAAAATGGTTACAGAGTAGTCAATAATTGTGGTCAAGATGGTGGCCAGACTGTATTTCACCTACATTACCACGTTTTAGGTGGAAGAAAGCTTGGGTCTAAAATATTATAATTTTGTATATATTTAAATTAAAGATAATTTTAAAGAAAAAATTTGTTGACTTTAAAATTTGAAATGTTGTATAATATAGGGTGTGCTGTATTTTGACAAATTCCCATTGGAATACAGAGTAAGAAATGTAGATTATTCCTGGCACAATTGTTACCATCGGAGGGAGGGAAATACATGTCTGAAATAAGAGTAAAAGAAAATGAAACACTTGAAAATGCTTTAAAGAGATTTAAAAGATCTTGTGCAAAAGCCGGTGTTCTTGCTGAAGTAAGAAAAAGGGAACATTACGAAAAGCCAAGCGTTAAGAGAAAAAAGAAATCTGAGGCTGCAAGAAAGAGAAAGTTTAAATAAGGGAGGCTGAAAAAAATGTCCCTTAAAGACAATTTGCTTGAAGATATGAAGACTGCCATGAAGGTTAAAGATAAAATTAAAAAAGATACTATTCAAATGGTTAGGGCTGCAATACTTCAAGTTGAAAAAGACAACAAAGTTACCCTTGATGATGATGGTATAGTCGATGTAATAGCAAAAGAAGTTAAAAAAAGAAGAGATTCTCTTGTTGAATTTAAAAAAGGCGACAGGCAAGATCTTATTGATAATTTACAATGTGAGATTGAAGTGCTACTACAATATTTACCGCAACAATTGACTGAGCAAGAACTTGAACAAATCGTTAGAGAAGCGATTGATAAGGTTGGAGCAACGTCAAAAAAAGATATGGGTAAAATTATGCAAGCAGTTATGCCAAAGATAAAAGGCAGAGCTGATGGAAAAATGGTAAATCAAATAGTAAATAAAATACTATAATAGAAAGCTCGACTTTTTTGTCGGGCTTTTTGATTGTATATAAATGCCACACGTAATCCGTGTGGCATTTATATACAATCAAAACAAATATTTCACAGGTGCATGATTATTTTTTAGAAAATAATAAATTGAACATTGTATACAAATCAATTATAATAGGTGATATAAAAAAAGAAAATTGAGGCCAGAATGTACAATAATATTTTTTTAGATCATGATAAACAATGGATACAAAGTGTAGTAAATAAGGATGAAATAAGTGTTTTGACAGAACAGGCCAAAACACCTGAAATATTGTCAAAGTTTTTTTTATCACGTGGAATTAGAGATGTAAATTACATAGATAAATTCTTGAATCCAGGTTTGGAAGATTTACATAATCCATTTTTAATAAAAGATATGAGAAAAGCAGTATTAAGAATAATAAAAGGTATTAAGAATAAAGAAAAGATAGTCATATATGGAGATTATGATGTTGATGGTGTTACCAGTACGTCAATATTATTAAACTTTTTTAGAGAATTAAATGTAGATGTTGATTTTTATATACCTGATCGCGTAGAAGAGGGGTATGGCTTATCTATTGCCGGATTAGAGAAGGTATGTAATAAAGCTGCTGATTTGATTATAAGTGTTGACTGTGGTATTACTGCTTTTGATGAAATCAAATTTATAAAAGATTACTGTAAAGAGGCTAATAAGCAAATTGATGTTATTATTACAGACCATCACCAATGTAGAGACGATGAATGCTATATTCCGGAAGCATATGCTGTTGTTAATCCTAACAGACCTGACTGCTTATACCCCTTTAAGAATCTTTGTGGTGCCGGAGTGGTATACAAGCTAATAAATGCAATAGGCATTGAATTGAAGCTTGAGGATATACATCAGAAATATTTGGATTTAGTTGCTATAGCCACTATTGCTGATGTAGTCAGTTTAGTTGATGAAAACAGGACTATTGTCAAGTTTGGTCTTGAAAGACTACTAAATACCACAAATATTGGCTTAAAAGCTCTGATAAGGCATAGTGGAGTAAAGGATGGAAAAATTGATACTATAACAATTGGCTACATAATTGGGCCTAGAATTAATGTTGCTGGCAGGCTGGGCGATGCAGGACGAGGAGTCAGACTATTTACTTCAAATGATTATGAAGAGGTTGAGAGAATTGCAAAGGAGTTAAATGAGGAGAACAGACTAAGACAGGACATACAAACGCAAATTTTTGAAGAAGTAGTGAATAATATTGAAGAGGATATAGAGTATAATAAGGATAAAATTTTAGTAGTAGCTGGAGAAGAGTGGCATCACGGTGTAATTGGAATCGTAGCTTCAAAAATTACCGAGAGATATAATAAGCCAACAATACTTATTTCAATAAAGGATGGCATGGGAATGGGATCTGGCCGTAGTTTGGAAGGTTTTAACATCTTTAAAGGGTTGACATATTGTAAAGAATTATTTGAAAAGTTTGGTGGGCATGAACTGGCAGGGGGAGTTACACTTAAAAAAGAAAATATTGAAGCTTTTAGAAAAATGATAAATGAATATGCTGTTTCTATTAAGTATGAAAATATTTTAAGACCAAAGATATTTGTTGATGCAGAGATAAAAAAAGAAGATATTCAGATCGATATAGTACAGCAATTAGAGAAGCTGATGCCTTTTGGACAAGATAATGAAAGCCCGATATTTGTTTACAAAAATCTTAAAATAATAAGTATTGGCACTGTAGGCGACAATAAACATTTAAAGCTAAGATTTGAAGATAGTAATAAAGTTATTAATGCGATTGGTTTTAATATGGGGGACAAGCTGAATTTCTTAAGTAATAATAATACTGTTGATGTAATTTGTAGGCTTGAAATAAACAGATGGAATGGCAATGAAAATGTAAAACTCAATTTGATATATATAAAGCAAAATTATGATGAATTGCTAAAAAACAAGTATTATTATAGTTTGGAAAAAACCTTTATGAATTCTTATGAAGATGTAGAAAAAGTTCCTAAGGATTTTAATAAAAAATATATATCCTATAAAGAGTTTGAATATTTATTTGAAAAAGAATATAATAGAAAAAATAGACTACTGATTTTAGTGAACTCATTGGATAGTTTAAGAAAGCTAATAAAAATAAGCGAAAAATCTAATTTAGCTATTAAAAAAGAAATTAATATTTGCTATACTTATCCTAATGACAATATAGATGGTTTGTGTATTGTTGTAAACCCGGATGGCAAAGAAATTGAATTAAGTAATTATCATAAGATTATTCTCCTTGGATATTGGTTTGATAATACAAATTTTAGAACAATTATTAATAAGTCAATAAAATTAAATATTGAAACTATAATGTGTTATGAAAATAAAAATGAAGCTTTTGATGAACTAATACCAAGTCGAGAAGACTTGGCGATTATTTACAAATTCATAGTAAAATATAAAATTAATGAGAATCTTGAGTTTAAAAATACATTTATATTTTTAAATAAATTATTAATTGAAACAGGATATAAGATAAATTATTTTAAATTTATAAAAAGCTTAAAAATTTTTAGTGAATTGAATTTATTAGAAATAAGAGAAGCTTGTGAATTGCAACTTTTGTTAGAATTTAACGAAAATTTGAGTAAAAAAATGGACTTAAATGATTCAAAGCTATATAAAAAACTAAATTTATTAAATTAATTGTTAGGGTTCATTAAATATATAATCTGTTTATATGTTGCTTATTTATTCCATATAATGTCTTTAATGCAACATATATAGATAATAGACAGGAATTAATATTTTAAGCGACCCTGAGAAAGAGAGGGTAAAAGTGGATTTAAAATCAAAATTAAGGCATGTTGCTGATTTTCCTAAAGAGGGAATTGACTTTATTGACATTACAACTGTACTTCAAGATGGAGAGGCATTAGTTCAGTGTATTGACCAATTTAATGAGATTGTTAAAAGTTTTGGTGAATTTGATTTAATTGTTGGTCCAGAATCAAGAGGATTTATTTTTGGTACACCAATTGCCTTTAAATTAAAAAAGGGATTTATTCCTGTAAGAAAAAAAGGAAAACTTCCCTATAAGAGAGTTCAAGTAGAATATCAATTAGAATATGGTACAGATATTTTAGAAATGCATGAAGATGCTATAAAACCTGGACAAAAAGTTATTATAGTTGATGACCTGTTAGCTACAGGT
>CAYYEC010000149.1:0-8553 GCA_964470745.1 uncultured Eubacteriales bacterium
CATCTATTCCCATTAAAAGAGCTGCATCCCTATCAAATGATGTGGCTCTCATTGCCTTTCCTATTTTAGTAAAATCAACCAGTAAAGTCAGGCCAATCATTAGTATTATTGATATCGCCAGCACTATCAACTGAACATTACTGATATGGATTCCAAAAATAGGTATAATTTCAACCTTAAATGTTGGAAATTGCTTTGGATTTGGCCCTATAAAAGGTATAACCCTTGCTCCATTTTCCAATAGTATAGATACTCCTATTGCAGTTATAAGAGCATTTATTCTTGGTGCATTCCTTAAGGGTTTATAGCATGTTTTCTCAATTATAACCCCTATAACAGCGCACACTATCATTGAAATAACAAAGGCTAAAATCATTGTTACAGGACTTAATCCCATTGCATTTAAGACAAAGTAACCTGTGAATGCTCCTAGCATCATGATATCCCCATGGGCAAAATTAATTAGTTTAACTATTCCATAGACCATTGTGTAACCTAAGGCAATGAGCGCATATACACTACCTAAAGCTAGACCATTGACCAACTGCTGAAAAAACTCCATTCCCGTACACCCCTTAAAAAATTATAAGTAACTTTTTCATTACATAAATAATGGGAGAAAAATTTCTCCCATCATTGAGTTATTTTCTATTATATATTAAATTCTAAACTTTTTAAAGTATTTTTTATGGATTAACTGTAGTTGCATAAGTAACTGTTGGTTTGTTTGCTTCTGTTCCTTTTTCTATTTTTACCATTACAGCTGATTTAACAGGGTTTCTCTTTTCATCAAAAGTAATATTTCCTGTTACAAACTTACCATTAGTTTCCTTCATAGCTGCTTTTATTTTTTCAGGATCAGTTGATCCAGCTTTTTCAATTGCATTTGCTAAGATATAAGTAGCATCATATGCAAGTGCAGCTAGCGCATTTGGCTGAACATTGAATTTTTCTGAATATTTTGCAACAAACTCTTTAACTTCTTTGTCATCTGCATCCGGTGAATAGTGATTACTGTAATAAGAGCCTACTACTTCATCACCAGCATTATTAACAATCTCATCCCATCCATCAGCACCAAGCATAATTACTTTAAGTCCTGAATTTTGTACTTGTTTAGCTATAAGTGACACAGTGCTGTAGTAATCAGGTATAAATAATACATCAGGAGATGTTCCTTTAATCTTAGTTAACTGAGCAGCGAAATCTTTATCCCCGGTTGCATAAGATTCTTCTGAAGCAACAGTACCACCTAGCTCTTCAAATTTCTTTTTGAAATTGTCTCTTAAACCTTTTGAATAGTCATTAGTATTATCAAAAATAATAGCTGCTTTTTTAGCACTTAAATCTTCTGCAGCAAATTTCGCAACTACCTGACCCTGGAATGAGTCATTGTAACATGCTCTGAAAACGTAATCCCCAGCATCTGTTACAGTGTCATTAGTTGACGTAGGCGAAATCATAACTACTTTTCTCTTTTGGGCTTCTTCAGTAATTGCAAGTGAACATTTACTTGTAAGGGCTCCAACCAAACCAATTATTTTCTGTTGAGTAACAAGCTTTGTGAACGCATTAACAGTTTTTTCTGGATTTGCTTCATCATCTTCAACTAATAATTCTAACTTTTTGCCTAACACTCCGCCTTTTGCATTGATTTCATCAACAGCCATTTGAGCCGCATCTCTTGATTGAGTACCATATGCTGAAACAGGCCCACTAATTGGTTGGATTGTACCAATCTTAATAGTGTTTCCACCTTTACTACATCCTGCAAACATAGAAACTGACATTAATCCAACAACAAACAAACTAACCAGCTTTTTAAACATAATACTTCCTCCTAACAGTTATTTTTTTGGACTCCTATGTATATAATTCTAAGGTCCTTAATTATTAATTTAAATTATACAATCATCTAAACTATTTAAGCAATAGTAAAATGAATTTTTTATACTTTTATTTTTCATATACCAGTTATCACCATTAAGTTTAATTGGGAAATATACGTAATTTTAGTCAAACTATATTAAAATTGACTAAGTTAAACGCACAAATGATTTTAATTGAATTAATAATTATATTTGTGCGTTTAATGAGTTTTATAGGTGTGGATTTCCCGTAAGTTAAATTAAAATGTAGAATCATTTACGCGAAATCTATAACTTATATGTGCTTTAGTTTGAAAGCACAACTTTTTTTGAATATTCAAATTTCATATAATTCATTGATATTTACAACTTGTTTGAAGGCTTTGTCCTTTAAACCTTCAATTTCCACAGTCATCTTAGCCCTATCCATTTCGTTAATCCACACCAGCTTACCTTTATATTCTACATCAATTACTCCTTTTGAATTTAATATCTCATTTACTCTTTCTATTTCCACATCCAGCACCTCTTAATAATAGTTTTTATTAATTTTATTATGATGCTTTATAAAAATAATATACATATAAAATACCAATAGTTTGTAGTACTTCTATTTTTGTAGCTTTAAAATAGTATTTTCACAGTCTTCTTTTGTTTCAGGGCAAATATGCGGAAACATCATTTCTTCTTCCGGGTCAAATGATACCCAGTAAGCCGGCACTATATGTACAAAGTTACATAAGCTGCATTCATAAAAATAATTCTCCATTTCTTTTCCTCCTTTGTTACTCATTCACACTTTATAAAAAGGCTCGATATGAACTATTACCTGAACATTTTTATTTATTTTATCTTTCATTTTTCTTTCAATTTCATGTATCAAATTGTGCGAGTCTTCCACACTCATATTGGGTTCTGTCATTACATGCATATCAACATACAATTCATTCTCACTTCCTCGACTGCGTATTTTATGTACATTTTTAACTTCTTTAAATTCCATAGTTATTTCTTTAACTTTCTGAGTATCTATAGCTGCCTTATCAACTAATATACCGCTTGTGGAAACAAAAATCTCGTATGACGCATGGAGAATAAATCCTGCTACTATTATTGAAGCTATAGGATCTATAATAGTAGGTAGCCCCAATTTTACGCATATTAATGTAATTAGTACACCAATTGAAACGTATATATCACTTCTTGTATGTAGAGAATCCGATATTAAGATATAGCTATTTAAAGCCTTACCTTGCCTATATTCATATAGACAAACAAATATATTAAGTCCAAGAGTTACTAATAAAACTATTATGCTCTCAAAAGATACACTCGGTGTAACAGGATGCACAAAACGTGAAATAGCATCAAATATAATTTTGCCTCCAATAAATAATAACATTCCTGCGATAAATAACCCGGCTAAAGTCTCAAATTTTTTATGCCCATAAGGATGATCTTCATCAATAGGTTTTGAAGCTATACTTATACCAAACAAACCTATAATATTTGATGCACCATCAGTTAATGAATGAAATCCATCAGCAGTCATACTCGCACTTTTTATTATACTTCCAATTAAAATTTTTAGTACGGCAACTCCCAAATTTGCAAATAAGATTATCCATAATACCTGCTTAATTTTCTTGAAGTTATCTTTCCCCACAAATACCACCCCTTTCCACTAATTGTAGATAAACAAAAAATCCATAAGACAATTTCTTTTAGGAAATTGTCCCATGGATTAAATTCCACTGCTTCACTGGAAGCCCGGCTGCATGGAAATATTAAATGGTTAATGGGTTATGGGCCAAAAAATTAATTATTTTCCTATTGCCTCTCGCCTATTACCTATGCCCGCACCTTTGGTGCGTCTCCATCGCCTGTTCAACTTTCACTATAATAATATATAAGCTAAATTTTGTCAATATTATTTTAGTATATAATATATATTTATGCTTATATTAATATAATGATACAATTAATATTAATATATTACCCCTAAATATTAAATCTCATTCTATAATCACATTTTTTACACAATTCTTCAACTACTTGTCTATTAGAAAAACCTTCATATAACTCTTTAGCTCTGGAGCTTTGTAATATTTCAGAAACACTGTCTTCATTAATGTTTCCCAAACGAACTATTCCTTCACCATCTAAGCAACAAGGAACAACTGTACCATCAACTAAAATTGCAAGCTGGTCTCTTAAACCATAACAAAATCCCCTGGTATTAATTTCATTTAATTCTATATTCGGCCAATCAAATCTAGCTGCTTGATTTAAATAAATATCTTCTGCAATTTTAAGGGCATTATATTTTGAAACCAAGTCTTCAAACGTATCATCTAATTCAAACTGTTTTTTTATGCGATTTAATATATAAGAATTCTTTTCATCTTTTTTATCTTTAGAAAGATTCCATAATCTTAATGATATTTTAATATTTCCTTCTTTTCTTACTAAATCAATAAAATCAAAAATTTTGTTAATATAAGTGTTCATAGAATAGTTGCTTGCATTTGAATCAAAACTATGCAAAGAAAAATTAATCTGTCTCAAAGCTTTTTTCCCAATAAGTCGGTCTGAAACTCTGTCTATTAGAGTACCGTTTGTTGTTAAGTTTACCATGTAATCGTATTCATGGCATTTTTCAAGAAAAAAACCTATTTGAGGATGTAAAAGTGGCTCACCCATTACATGAAAATAAAGGTAATCAGTACTTCCTCTAACTTTATTGAGAATTGTTTCAAATAACTCTACACTCATATATGATAGGCTTCGCTTTGTTTTTGGACAGAAATCGCATGACAAATTGCATATATTAGTAATCTCTATATATATTTTTTTAAATTTTTTCATTAATTAAGTCTTATTTCCTCTCTGTAGAGTAGGTACTTAAGGAATGACCAAATAATAACTTCCCATTTTTGAAACGGTTATTTTTCGATATTGCTGCGTTGTCGTCAGTCGAAATACGGCAGTATTACTCCTTCCTCCGCCTTGCACTATCGAAAAATCCCTCGCCTCAAAATCGGGAGTTATTATTTAATCATTCCTAAGTACAATATAAACTATCTAAAAGTAAAAATACTCACCATCAATTATTTTATATAAATCACCAGCTTTATTCCTAAATGGATTGTGATTAAAGAAAAGAGATTTATCTACATTATTTATTCCTTCTAATGCCATTTTTGCAGCTATCACACATTGGCTGGAAGGGATTAAATCCTTAAAACCTTCTTTATGTGCTGGTGGAAATTGAATGTTATAATCTCTATCAAATATAACATCATAAACACTATTAGGAAAGTCTGAGCTTTCTTTTCTATTTAGTACTACATTTGCAATTGCAACTTTTCCATTAATACTCAATCCTTTACCTTCTACACTTATTATCCTTGCAAGCCATATTATATCATCATCAGTATATGTTCTATTGCTAATATACATGGCTGGAATAACTGCGTCATCTTTATTTATAAGTACAGAATAAGTCAATGAATCCCATTCAACAGTGCAATCTAAAATTTCTGATATAGACCTTAAAGGTACCATTGTTCTGTCATTTAATATTTCAACTTTTGTATCTAATATCTGTTCTTCGCCATTAACAATTGCTATGTTACTATCTATTGACAACTCAATAGTCTTAGTGTCACTCTTTATAATTACTTTCTTTTCCTCACTTATCCATTCAACTTCAGCATTTAAACTTTCAGCGATAAAACGTATTGAAACCAGTGTTCTACCATCTTTAATATATGGTAATACATCCATTTGAATAGGGTTGTTGTTTATCTTTACTGTTATATAAATTTGTTCCGTAAGCAGTTCAGCTCCATTTGCCATGATTATGTTCATACATAGTAAAATAAGTGTTATTAAAACTATACTTATACTTTTTATTTTTTTCATATTAATCTCCTTCGTTAAATTTAAGGTAAAATAAATATAGATAGCAGGCTTTTACACATACTATCCAAATTTAATTTTATCATAAAGAAACGAATTCTTAAACAATTTGTAGAAAAACAATTTAGAGTTATTTATTGGCAGTATCACCATTAATTGCCTATAAATTGTCTATTCATTATCTAATAATGTTATCTTTTTTATTTTTACTTCCACCTGAGGAACTGATTTCTCTCCAGAATTAGGGTTTATTTTTACAGGAGTATCTGCAATTTGATCTAATGCATCTTCACCTTCTATTAGTTTTCCAAATGCAGCATAATCACCATCAAGGCTACTAACATCACCATCCATTATAAAGAATTGACTACTCGCAGAATTCGGCTGCTTACTGCGAGCCATCGAAATTACTCCCTTTGTATGCTTTAAAGTATTTTGGGAAAATCCATTACTTGAGAACTCTCCTTTTATATTCTTCCCGGAACCGCCTGCTCCATTTCCTTTCGGATCTCCTCCCTGAATCATAAAGCCTTTTACTATTCTATGGAATGTCAAACCATCATAAAATCCAGACTTAACTAGGTTTATAAAATTTTCCACAGTTTCAGGTGCAAACTCTGGATACAATTCTAATACCATTTTATTTCCATCATTCATTTCAATTTCTACTTTAGGATGTTCTGACTTGCTACCTTCATTGGAATTCATTTTTGATTCTTTACTATTACATCCTGCATTGATAAAGGCCATTAAAAATATAATTGCTATTAAACCAATTAATTTTTTAGATTTGTTCCCCAACATAATTTTCAGTTCCTCCTTAGTACTTCTATGATATTTTTTGTTTATGTTTTCTTTATAAATTCTGTTTTACAAACTGGACAAGTAACACTTAGCTTTCCCTTTTTTCTTGGAAGCCTAAGAGTATTTTTACACTTAGAGCATTTTGTAAATACATAAATTTTTCTTTGAGATAATTTTGTTTTATAAATTATGATTCGTCTGTAAATCTTCTGAATATTCTTTGCGATAGAAAATCCTAATGGCATTAAATAATGCCTCATTCTACTTGTTATCTTATTAAAACTTTGCAATTCCTTGGAACGTTTATCAATATTCTTTGATAAAGCTCTAAAGATAATATAACAAAACAAGCCTAAGGATAAAATCCATAAATAGTCTACATTAACAAGTATAACTGATATAAAAAGCAAAACTATAGAAAAATTATCAATTCCATATCTTCCATTAAAAAACTGTCTTCTCACTTATATTCACCTAACTTAAATTTTTTAATTATATATTTATATGTTTTGCGATAAACATATTATATTTTTTTCTTCATATCTCGTAAAATAATGTACCTCAGTTTATATGTTACGCAAATTCTAATGTATATATAACGCACAAAAGATTTTGCATTCTATATTTGTGCGCTTATATTACCTCAAGCTCTTATGGCAAAAATCCAATTATTCATATGTAAATTCATTTTTGCGATTTATGTAACTTCTTTAGCGTAACATATATAGTATAATACCATATATAAATTAAAAATTACAATAACCACTATTTTTAAAAAAACAAAAGCATTAAGTCATATTCCTTCAAAATCAAATTCAGGAGTATATACAGAGCTTGCAGATTCAAGTTCTTGAACATATCCATTGTCTATTTCATATTTATCAAGAAATTCTATAGCTTTTTTATATTCATATTTTGTGAGCTTGCGATTTATCTGTGAATATTCTTTAGCTTTAAACATCGGTATATACTGGCTCATAAGACTTAGATATGTTTTGCTCGGGAGATTTTTCGAAAACCATTCCAGTATTTCTTTTGTATCATTTATAGCTCCTGGTAATACAAGATGTCTGACAATCAGACCACGTTTTATGATACCATTTTCCAATACAGGTATTCCAACTTGTCTGAACATCTCTAAGATTGCACTTGAAGCAACTTTAAAATAATCTGCAGCTCCTGAATATTTAGCTGATAACTCCGGTGAAAAGTACTTAATATCTGGAAGATAAACATCAACAATTCCTTCAAACCGCTTTAAAGTCTCAATCCTCTCATATCCATTCGTATTATATACAATAGGAATAGATGGTCTGTAAATATGAAGAGCCTCCTCTATTTTATCTACCCAGTGAGTTGGATTGACTAAATTTATGTTATGTGCACCTTTGTATTCTAATCTTTCAATGATTTTGCATAATTGATCTACACTAACTTCTTTTCCAGTACCAGATTGACTTATTTCATGGTTTTGACAGTAAACACATTTTAAATTACATCCAGAAAAAAATATAGTACCCGACCCATTTGTTCCACTAATACAAGGCTCCTCCCATTGATGCAAGAAGGCTTTTGCAAGTCTAATAGATGAACTTTCTTGACAAAATCCATAATAGGTCGCTCTGCTTACATTACACTCACGCGGACACAATTTGCAATTCTCCATTATAAAGTCTCATTTCCCTTCTATATATGACGCACAAAAGATCTTGCAGTTTTATCTTTGTGCACTTATCTTTACTCTTATTCATATTCCAAAAATATAATTATTCATATGTAAATTCATTTCTTCGATTTAAATAAATAAAATATGAGATTAAATAATTATATAATTTCATATTTTATTGGTCAACAAAATAAGACTTTCTCTGAATTCTTTCTGTCTTAAAATAATTTATCCTGTTATATATAAGTCAATAAGTACTTTACAGTAGGAAAAGGTATGCTGGAAAAAAGT
>CAYYEC010000150.1:0-7491 GCA_964470745.1 uncultured Eubacteriales bacterium
AAGTAAAAAAAAATTCAAAGGAGCGTATGATGAAACTTGCATGAAGTTAAAACGAAAGAGTCTCCTATATCAGGGGTCTGGGAAAAAATCAAAGATATATTCGGAGGCGGAGAAGACTCCACTTTTATCATGATAATGTTAATTTTGATATTGAATTATTTACTAAATATCTAGAAGATTACATTTATTCAAAAAATTCCTTTTTTTCTCATAAAGGAAGTGAACATTCAGAATTTGGAAGTAATGTCTATAATGATATTATTGAGAAATTTACAAGTAATTCAAACGTTGCAAAAGATATGAGGATATTTCGGTTGTTATGGGAACATAAAGTAGTGATGCTTGAACGAATAGTTTATTTGACTAACATCAAATTATTATCTGATAATAATGTATTATATGAAGAATTTGCTTTATTGGAAAAAAGATTTCGTGTTCTGAAAAGCTTAGCTATAAAATTTAGGGCTTCAGAAAATTACTCTATTCTTGATGAAATAGTAAACGAGATAACTAAATTATCCATTTACGAAAAGAAATTATTACAAAATTTATTGAACTCGTTTTAAGAACCCGTTTAAAATCTTTTTAATATTAGAGCAACAAACGCCAATACTACCATTTGCAAACTGGTATTTAGTTTTCTTTTGCAGTTTTTCCAAAGTCTATGACACTTTTCTATCCAACTAAAAGACCGCTCAACAACTCAACGTTTTGGAAGTACCTCAAACTTATGTAATTCGTTACGTTTAGCAACTTCAACGGTTGCACCCAATATTTCATCTACTGCCAAAGCGAATTTTTCTCCAGTATATTCATTATTTACCAGCACATTCTCGACATTTTTCAAATTCTCCTCTGCTAATATCGCTTGGTTATTCTTTTCTCATTTGTGATTATGCCTCCATTTTATATACTCTATGGAGATTATCGGTTTTATTTATAAGATTTTAAACAGGTTTTCACCTAAATATATTGCGTAGCAATTAATTCAGACATGCAAAAAATGCGCCTTGTCAGATTACCAGTCCCCGAGTCTCATTTTCTACTTTCGAGGACACCGACTTTTTAGTAGTCTCTACCAGTTCCCTTGATGATGCTGAGCTTTTATTGTTGAATGTAACTTATAAGCTTTTCCATCCCACTGGGGTAATACTCAATTTCCTTTTCAAAATTTCCGTTATCAAAAATATAGTTAATGCCTGTATTCCCTACTTCGTCGTCACTATCACCATAATATAAATTTGTCGTATCTACATATGCATGAGAGTTAGAGCCATAGTATTTGCCATCAGCGTTTAATTTTGTTACAACTTTTATAGCTATACTATCATTCAGAGACTTATCACTTATATCTGAAATAACATTATATCCCTTAACTATATTTTTTGCATTTTTAGCGATGATAGCAGTTTTCATTGATTTAATCCTTAAGTCAGATTGTTTATCCGGTGAATAGGCTAGAAATGTAGAGTTTATAAGCCTCCCAAATATTGTTGGATTTTTGTCTTCCAGATATATTGTCAATCTATCTCCTATAGAAAGATATTTATCAACTATATCGTTTTTATCAAAATAAATATCATATACGCCCTGCTTTATTTGTTTTTCCAGCTTTAATTTTATTGTGTAATTTCCAAATTTATTTACTCTATCATATAAAAAATCATATAAATCCTTTGATAATAAGCCTGATGTACTAACTGTTTCTGCTACACTATAATTAATCTGATTTACATTTTCCTTTATATTTTCATGGAGGAAATAGAAGACCACCAAAAGAATCAAATAAGTGGTCAATAATAGAGTTATCATTGTTGATACTAATTTTCCCGGCATAAATTTCACAACCTAATACTTAACTTATTTTTTAGTAAAACTACTTACTTAAATCAACTTGGACAAAATCAACTTCATCAAGTTCACCATCTACATTATATTTTCTTGTAATTTTAAACAAAGCAGTATCCTTAACTGAAGTTGTAGTAGATGAACTAGTAATCGTTTGATCAGTTATGTTTGTATCCGCATAATCAATTACTACTGTAAAATTTGCACTTGCCTGCTCAACATAATCTTTCACTGTATTACCTGATACAACATTTGGATCTTGTACTATTTGCTTTATTTTATCCTGCTCCATTTGAGCTATATCCCCAGTGTCTTTTACCTTTTCAACCTGTGCTAATATAGCATATGATATCAATCCTAATACTAAAATAATAGATACAACAGTTGCAATAATTTTTTCCATTAACAACACTCTCCTTTTTAATTTTTCCCGTCATCTTTCATACTCAATTTTAATCAACTTTTGCCCATCATAGGTATAGTTTGCTGAAAACACATCCTCATATGATATCTCAAAAATGTTTTTGTCATAAGTACTATCTGTATATTTTTTAGTTACACCATCTATAGTAACATCAACTTCAATATTATAATCTGTGCTATAGTATCTTATTACTCCAATAACATCACTTCCATATACCTGTCCCTTATCTAAAGGAAGCAGTGCATCTTCCATTAATTTATCCACCTCATTGACCCTTTTGCTGGACAAAGAAATAATGTCCATATTATTTCTAAAAACATTTATAACAGTTAGTAAAAGTGTCAATACCAAGGCCGTTATAATTACTTCATACGCAACTTTGCTAATTATTGCACCCCCTAAAAACCTAATCCATTCATATCAAACATTTTCATCCAGGGCATAATCAAATACATTATAAATACAATTATTATAAACATAAACCCTGTAATACCCATTATATGTATAGTTTCAATTCTCTTTTTTACCCTTCTAACCTCCTCTCTTTTTTCAAGCCTAAATTCATTTTGAATATTTTGTATAGCTAAATCGAAGTCATAATTATTAGCTTCATTTAGTTTTTCTAAGAAAAGCTTTTCCTCAATGTTCTTTGATTTTCTAATCAATTTGCTATAAATCTCCTCGTTATTAACTGAGTTCTTTCTGTTTTCGTCTTTAATATTCAGTAAAGCTGCTCTATAGTATACTGATTTATCGATAAGACCATCTAAAACTTCCCTAAAATCAACCGGCTTAATATTTCCATTCATGATTACTAATTTCTTTAAAAATTTAATTTCCTTCCTTACATCTTCTTTTACAAACAGATTGAAAATAATAAAATATATTTCCGGTATAAGTGAAAAACAAAATGCCATCAGGACATACCTGCTAATTCGTATTTCTCTGACTTTATAGTAATCTAATATTCTATAGAAAACTTTGTTTACTAAAGAATCTACCGGTATTAAAATCTCTGATTCAGTTACATTTATAAGACTTCTTATTTTAAACTGTACTTCTTCAGAAGATAAATTTAAATCTGTTTTCTTGATTTTCTTTAATGCCTTTTCAAAAGCTTGCATTTCCTGCTTGAATGCCCCCTGTGGGTCAATAACATTTTTATAGCTATATATTAAATCCATTCTGTAATCAAAATTATTAAAAATTTCTTTTGTTTGTATTGATATATTTGTATATTTTACAAGCATCATAAAAATCATTGTAAATATAAATAATAAAACCTTTATTTCAATCAGTCTTTCTACCTTTAAGCTTGTATAGTTTAAAATCCTATTGCTGTAAAAAGTATAGAGCTTGCTATCTTTAGGAATAATGCAGGAAATAATATTCAAAGTATTTATAATTTTTCTATTTCTAAAAAAATCAAAAACATCTGTTTTGTAAATCTTTGTTCTATCAATAAAATACACTATCAGAAACAGTAACCCCAGCAATAGTGGCAAAAGATATAAATAATCCCTCATTATAACATACAATCCTTCCTCTTATCCCCAAAACGCAAAATTTTATATAAACTAATACCTCTAAGCTCTTAGCTCTTAATTCTCCCCCATCTTCCTACCACTTTCTTTCCAGTAAAAGCATAAAACCTATGTATATAATTAAAATAATAAAAGTAAGTATTTTTAATTCAATTCCTACAGTACTTTCATAAAAATTAGCTGCACTTTCCCCAAGTGCCTTATTATTAAATATCTCTATCCCAATTAACGCTAATGGCATACTCATCGCAAGTAAGATATAAGCTCTACTTGTAGAAGTTAAGTCTTTATGATTTTCAATATCCAATAGCACTTCTTCAGTAGCTTGCTCAAACTGCTGCTTTATAATTTCATTTCCGCCTTTAAAATGAGCTTGTTTTATGAGATTTAGCAATAATGTCAAATAATTATTTTTATAATTTACTTCAATACTCTTAAATGTTTCATCAATTTCTTTCATATCGTTCTTTTTTAATACATTATAGATTTTCATCATTTCCTTTTTTATTGCTCCATCAAAGTCATCCATGGATATTCTCAAAGCCTTTAAAATATTGCCTTTACTAATATATCTTGAATTAACTATTTTAAATGTTTCTGGAAGCTTGCTTGTAAAACGAATTTTTGCCATCATATTAAATACATAAAATACCAGCCATATAAAAAACAATGTCAGCACTAAGTAGGCAATGCTTATATACCACAAAATTTTATTTGTTGTAACTAGATAAACCATCTCCATAAAGGTAATCCCTGATATACAAATTAATAAAAATACAGCTGCTTCAATATTTTTTTCATAAGTAAGCTTATTGTACATTCCTATCTTCACAGCTAGTTCTTTAACAATTTTTGAAAACCTTTTATTTTTCATAAGCAGCTTTGTTATATTATTTAATAAGCCAGATTTATTTTTTTTAATAGTAAATTGGGATTTTATATGAATATATTTTATTCTCTCAAAAAAAACTTTTAAAAATAATACCAGGCCAATGGACATAGGGAGCAAATAAATTAAGTCCTCAACCTTTATAGCGCTAATTATAAGATCAAACAGCATTTTCCAACCAAGAAAAATTCTCTTAAAAATCTCCATAACACTTCACCGTCCTCTTAAAGTCCTCAATCTCTGCTTCATCAACATACTTTGATATTTTTTCGAAATAACTGTTACTTGGCTTATTTATCATATGCCATCTGTCATTTTCCATATCATACCTAAATATCTCATTATATCTATAGCTTTTTTTATATAAATATTTTTGAAGAGCCAATTGAACCAGATTTAATATATTTTTAATTTTTTCTTTATTACTTCCTTCCTGTAAATATTTAATATATTTATCCTGCTCAACGTATACTACCTCCACAATATTTTCTACTACAATCCTGCCATTTGGCAGCTTGCAAAGATGAATAATCAGGTCCAGTCCTCTTGCTATATCTGCTTCTGCTATTTCAGCATTTTGGTACATATTTGTTCTCATCATAAGATTTCTTATATTTGTAACTACTTCAAAAGCTGAGAGTGAATGCATAGTCCCACCAACTCCTGCATTTAATCTAAGGCTCGCATTTATCTGTTCAGCTACTTCCGATGGCTTTGTTATCTCACCTACAACAATTACATCCCTGGACATCTTTAGCATGATTTCGAAGCATTCCGAAATTGATCTTTTTGGATTTTCAATTAAGGTTAATATGTTTTTCCAGCTATATTTTTTCCTTGCTTGAAGTTCGTTCTGAGTATCAAGTATTCCTATACCCCACATATCAGGAATTTTTTCCATCATGGCAAGCAAAAATGTGGATTTTCCGACACCCATGTCAGCACCTGTGACATAATGGGAGCCTCTTCCTTTTTGATTTATACATAAAAATTCATATATATCCTGGTTAATTGTCTTATAATTGTCCCGCATTTCTTCCAGAGTAATCTTTTTCAGGTTAAAAATTCTTTCATTATAGTATAAATCATCTTCGCCAGGTGTAGAATCGTAGCCTGCTACTGTTATTCTACTGGAATTATTCTTTGAAGTAACCAGTGTCGGATTTTGTTTGTCAAAATTCACCACACCATTTGATGTAGTCTTCTTTTGTATATTTAATATTATATTTTTATTCTCAAACTTCAAAAATTCAAGGTGAACCTTCTCACCTCTATGCACAATGTATACATAATCCTTATCAATAATTCCTATTTCATTAATGTTATGATGTGAAAGAGTATCTACACAGTCCTGGCCATACTCTTTCGCATAAATAATTATTGCTATTAATTTTAATCTATCTACATACTTGCTAAATTTCTTAGCTATCACATTCTTTTCTTTCTCACATATTTCTTTTATATCGGACTCTGAAATCTTATTTTTAAAATTATATTTTTTGATTATATCCGACATATCATATACTTCTAATAACATTTCAAATAGAATTTGCGGAGAATTATTAAGTATTTCTTTAAAATCAATTAATTCATTAACTGTTTCTTGGTTTATATCAATCATCTTGCTTGACATTAGCTTTGTATAAAGATTTATCAGATAGTTTCTAGCAGTTTTTTCTCCTAATACTGCCTTGTCCTTAAGTTCTGTATATAATTTGATTTCTTCTTCTGATTTCTCTCTATTTATTTCATAAATTTTACTATATTTATCTGTATCATTTAGTATATCATCCAGCTTTTGGGCTAAATCTCCAAAAATATTTACTTCATTAACCATTCTGCTCTACCTGACCTTTCGTTAAAAGGGGAATTAGTTTGTGAAATTTGTACATTAATTTATGGGAAGAAATATCTTTAGATTCAGATTTTACATCTAAAATTTTTCTTACTACCTCCTCAAGCTCCGTTATATATTGTGTACTCGAATTATCCTTATTTAAAACATAATTGAGCATTGAATGATTATTACTTTCATTTATTATTTGTACATCGAAATTAAGTCTAAATACATAACTATCCGGATAAAAACTCTCCAGTTCCTTTTTAATTTCATTAAAGCCGTATTTTATCTTCTGATTATTTATATTATCCAGGTATTTGTTAATAACAAAAATGGTCTTCCCATTATATCTTTTATAATCAATTTCATTTATTAGTTTTCTTACTGTATTTCTCATTTGATTAACAACAACTACTATTACGTCTGCTTTTTCCAGTATATTTTGTGTTATTTCATTATTGCTGCTAATGGTATCAAATATAGTTGCCTGGTAGTGCAGCTTTGTATAGCGTATAAGTTCTTCAATTTCTTCCGTACCAATATCAAAGCATTGATTTGAAGTCATCATATCTATATTTGCATTTACTTCTTTTACACAGGATAAAAAAGTTTGATTATTTAAAAGCCTGGAATGAAACAAACTATAAAAATCATCTATTCCCTTGGTACAATCTGAGTCACTTAAGTAATACTCAATATCCTGACAATATTTATCCACATCAATAATTAAGACTTTATCTTTTAAAGCTCTTGTGATTGCCGCTCCAATGTTAATTGCTGAAATTGTTTTTCCAAGACCATTCCTTGGCGCAGTTACAGCTACTATCATATTTCATCACCTTCATTTTATATTTATCTTTTCATCATAATTAAATGTTTTTATACTTTCCGGTTGGCTTTCATCCAGGTAAAGCCGTGTCTCTAATGTACCTATATACTTTGCAAG
>CAYYEC010000150.1:7501-8505 GCA_964470745.1 uncultured Eubacteriales bacterium
ATATTGTTCTTCATCTACAGCAATAATAATTGTGTACCCCTTTTGGTTCTCACTTTTCTCACTGCCTTCATTTTCCTGTTTTTGGTTAATTAACATTTTAATTTTAGTTTTTGGTACAACTACATCAAAATCTCCATTATCATAGCTAACCAGGACATCAACAATATTTCCTGTTTTTACCTGACCTGCAACTATATTTCTAACAGAATACTCTCTTAGCCTTTCAAAATCTCCAAACCATTTCTTATCACTTGAAAGACTATCCATGGATATTTGTTCTCCAAATCTTAAATCTTCTTTGGCTATTTTATTTTTAATTATATCCAAATCTATCACGCTGCTATTAATTGAATATTTCTCAGGAATTTCTACCATTTTAATCTTATTTTTTATTATCTCTTCACTGATAACTGTGTATTTTGATATTCCTTCTTCTGCTGCAATAACCGCCACTTTTACTTTTGGCATTGCATTATAATCCAACTCAGATCTTAGCTTCTCTCTTGCATTTTGAATCTTTGCAGGAATTACAAAATGATCAAAATAAAAAACTACTCCTGAAAAAACAACTAAAAGAATAGCAAAATGTATTATAACACTCTGTCTCCTTAACATAGTTCCTCCTTACGCAAAAATACTTTTTTAATATTTTTTTTGTAGATATTTTGGAGTTTGCTAAAATATGTTTTCCTGGGAATTACATTAAATTTCTCAAGTATTTTTGTATATTCTATTTTGCAGGCTTGAAATGCCCATGCAGCAAAAAATGATTTAAGATTTCTGTATTTTTCTCTTTGCCACATATAGCTCAAAATTCCGCAAAAGCTATTGTCAGGAATTATGTCTTTAAATAGGCTTATAGGCAAATCCACATTTTTATTGTATTGATATGCTATAAACCTGGCCTTTTCTACTGGTACATCATAATTATTTTTAAAATACATTAAATAGTTCTCATACTCTTTTATATTATCTATACTTGCCCTAATTGAAATAATGTTATA
>CAYYEC010000151.1:0-8482 GCA_964470745.1 uncultured Eubacteriales bacterium
ATGTGGAATGAAATATTTGAGCAACCAAAGGTATTAGAAAGATGTCTAAAGAATAATCATCACATTATAAAAGAGATTGTAAAAGAGATTAGAGAAAATTCTATTACTTCAGTTGTTATAGCAGCTAGAGGAACATCTGACCATGCAGGAGTCTATGGTAAGTATATTATTGAATATCAATTAGGCATTCCTGTAGCTTTGGCTGCTCCTTCAATTTTTACTACATATCAGAAAACATTAAAATTAAAAAACAGTCTTGTTATTGGGATATCTCAATCTGGAAAAGCAGAAGATGTACTCGAAGTAATAAAAGCTGGAAATGAACAAGGAGCTATTACCCTAAGTATTACAAACTTTGTTGATTCTCCTCTTGCACAAGAATCAAAATTTCACTTATTTACAGATGCAGGTTTAGAAAAAAGTGTCGCAGCTACAAAAACATTTACATCACAGCTAATACTTTTGGCACAATTAGTTGCTGAATGGTCAGATGATGAAGAAATGAAAAAGGAACTTATTAAAGTTCCAGAGAATATTAATAAAGTACTCGATTTAGAAGAATCAATATTAGTAAGAGTCCAAAGATATAGGTATATGGAAGAATGCTTTGTTTTATCAAGAGGAATAAATTATGCTATTGCTCTAGAGTCAGCACTAAAAATTCAGGAAACTAATTATGTTAGAGCAAAAGGTTATGCAACATCAGACTTTCATCATGGACCATTTGCAATGGTATCAAAAGATATGCCAGTAATAGTTTTTGCACCCAGAGGTCCGGCTCTAAAGGATGTTAAAGAAATGATAGAAAAATTAAATTTAGTTGAGGCTGAAATAATAGTTGTATCCAATGATGATGAAATATGTAAAATGGGAAAAATATCTTTTAAAATTCCTCAAACGGATAATGATATGATTTCTCCTTTTTATAATGTAGTATTAGCTCAAATGTTCGCATGTCAACTTGCATTGGCAAAAGGATTGAACCCTGATAGTCCTAGAGGATTGAATAAGGTTACAATAACAAGATAACGCTTAAGTAATAATATCATTAATTCGTAATTTAAATATAGTGCGAAGTAGTCTTCCCGCTTCGGAATCATGGGGTACGGTTCTGCTGCTTTCCCTACGGTCCTTCGTTTCACTTCGGAAGCATCAGAATCCGTCCCCAAGATTCCTCCGCTAATTTCTTCACTCATTCAGGCATTAATTTGATTAGTATGGCACCTAAGCAGTGAAGGAATCAAGGGGACGGTTCGAGCGTTTCCGAAGCGTAAGCGGAGGACCGAAGGGAAAACGATGGAACTGTCCCCTTGATTCCGAAACGGGAATTTGGCACTTATTTCGCATTATTTACATATTACGAATCGAAGTAATAATATGGAGGTAAGTTATGAAAGAATTTAAATTTAATATTAATCCTCAATTTCTATCTGAATTGGATCCTGAGTTTAGACCAGCTGTACTAGCCAATAGAGAGTTTTTAATTGCAGTAGAAAAGTCTGGTGATGCAGTAGATGTTTCTATTGGCCTTGAGCGTAATAATGGATTAATTTCCACATATAATACAAAAGTATTTGGCCCGAAGTCAGATATGCTGGATGAAAACTGCTATTATATTGAGAGGTTAGTTAAGACGCTTTTATGGCTAAAAGGTGGATGGAAAGTGATTTTTGGAGGACCAGAAGAAATTGGACAGTACCTTCAAAAAGCATATTATGTTGGTGGTATAAGAGAATTCGATTATAACTTTATGAGCAGAGTATATGAAAAAACTTTCATTGTTGAAATAACTGATTATGATAACGTACCAAAATCAAAGGAAGGAGCAAAGCCAGTTGGAAGGCATCTTGATGGCTGTAGAATCGGATTTGATGCTGGTGGAAGCGACAGGAAAGTTTCAGCAGTTGTTAATGGAGAGGCTATTTATAGTGAAGAAGTCATATGGCATCCTAAGTTACAGAGTGATCCAAGTTACCAATATAATGGAATATTGGAATCAATAAAAACAGCAGCAGCAAAAATGCCAAGAGTAGATGCTATCGGAGTTAGTGCAGCGGGCGTGTATATTGATAATAAGGTAATGGCGGCATCATTGTTTGTAAAAGTACCTGATAATCTTTTTGAAAAGAAAGTTAAAAATATTTTTTTTGACATAGCAAAAGAAATGGGTGAAGTCCCTATTGAAGTGGCCAATGATGGAGATGTTACAGCTTTGGCTGGAGCTATGAGCTTAAATGCTAATAATGTTTTAGGGATTGCTATGGGTACAAGTGAAGCAGTAGGTTATGTTGATGGAAATGGAAATATTACTGGTTGGCTTAATGAACTGGCATTTGTTCCTGTAGATTACAATTTAAATTCTATGGTTGATGAATGGTCAGGGGACTATGGATGTGGGGTTAAATACTTTTCACAGGATTCAGTTATAAAGCTGGCTTCTAATGCAGGAATTGAACTGGATGAAAAATTATCACCTGCTGAAAAGCTGAAAATAGTTCAGAATCTTCATAAAGAAGGGGATAAAAGAGCAATAAAAATATTTGAAAGTATTGGATGTTATTTAGGGTATGCAATAGCATACTATTCTGAGTTCTATGACATTGAGCATATATTGGTATTAGGTCGAGTTACTTCAGGTGATGGTGGTACATTAATTATTGAGAATGCAAAGAAAGTACTGGAAGGAGAATTTCCTGAATTAGCAGAAAAGATAAACTTACAATTGCCTGATGAAGCTAGTAGAAGAGTAGGTCAGTCAATTGCGGCAGCAAGCTTACCGAAGATATAATTGAGAATTGTGAATTGAGAATTTAGGTTAAGGATTAGGTTAAGGTTAAGATAAAGATTGGGAAAAGGGATATAGAATTTGCTTGGATAAAGAGTTTATTTCATATATAACCTATTTTGTCAATTCCAGCTAAATTGGACAGGAGTTGATTATATGAATTTAAATAAAAAAACTGCAGAGATATTTGTGCCAGACGGTAAGCCTGTAGAGAAGGCAATAGAACGGACTACACATATGGCAGTAGCTGCACATCAAGATGACATTGAGATCATGGCTTATGATGGAATTGTAAAATGCTTTGGGAAAGCTAATAAATGGTTTTTAGGAACTGTTGTAACAAATGGAGCAGGGAGTGCCAGAAATGGTTTATATGCAAATTATACAGATGAAGATATGCAGAAGGTAAGAAGAGTAGAACAAAAGAAAGCCGCATATGTTGGTGAGTACGGGGCAGTTACACTTCTTGATTATACTAGCTCAGAAACTAAAGATTCTGGTAATACTGAAATCATAGAAGAATTGAAGAATTTAATTACATTTGCAAGACCTGAAGTTGTATATACTCACAACCTTGCTGATAAGCATGATACCCATGTTGGAGTAGCTGTTAAAACAGTAAAGGCAATAAGAGAATTGTCTGAAGATATGAGACCGGAAAAGCTTTATGGGTGTGAAGTTTGGAGGTCACTTGACTGGGTAAATGATGAAGAAAAAATTGTTTTTGATGTAGATTCGCACTCTAATATTGCATCAAGTCTGGTCGAAATATTTGATTCACAGATTTGTGGCGGAAAAAGATATGATATGGCAACTGCAGGCAGAAGACTTGCAAATGCCACATATGCAGCATCACATGCAACTGATGATTCTAAAGCATTGATTTATGGTATGGACTTAACTCCTTTAATAAAAGATGTAAATTTAGATATTAAAGAATATGTAGTTGGTTACATAAACAGATTTAGAGAGGATGTCTCAAGTAGAGTTAATAAATTGCTTGGATAATTTTAAGATAGTTCCAGGTATCTTATTTTTAAAATTGGAGTAGGAGTGGGCTGAAGATGATTAGTTCTCTCCTACTCCATTTGTTTATATCATATCTACTCCAATTCCAATTCCACAACTGTATCAATTTCATCAGGTAGAGGATAGGTATGGGCATCTATAGGACCAAAATTGATGAACAAATCATCTGGAGATACTTTTGTATTCCATGCATCTAGAAAGTTTATCTCAGAACCATCCAAGACAAGACGAGCCTTTTTAGCTTTAGTCCTTAGTCCTGCTAATGGAAGAGCTCCAATATTTCCATCAAATATATGAGCATACAGCATATTACCATTTTGAGTGTAATATCCCCATTCTGGTTTAATAAATTGTGATTTGCCACAATTGTATATGCTTCTAGAATTTTGTTTCATCCATTTACCGATTTCAGATAAAATATCAAGAGATTCATTTGGAATTTCGCCTTTGGCATTTGGACCTACGTTGATAAGCAAATTACCATTTTTACTAACGCACTCCACAAGCTTCCGTATAATTAATTTAGGTGATTTATACATTTTGTCAGTGGAGCAGTATCCCCAATTATTATTCATGGTAACACAAGCTTCCCAGGGAATTGAATTGCCTTCTTCATCAGTAACACCTTCTGCCGGTATGATTTGCTCAGGTGAAGCAAAATCACCCGAATAGATACTTGGGGTTGATGTTCTAATGCTTCCGTAGCCTTCACCACTAGCTTCCAGCCTATTGTCAACAATGATATCCGGTTGAAGTGAACGCACCATTTTAATTAGCTCGGTGGCACGCCATTTCTCACCTGTCATTTCATCATAAGAGAAATCAAACCACATAATATCAATCTTGCCATAGTTGATACAAAGCTCTCTGACTTGTCCATGCATGTAGTTAAGATAGTTATCCCAATTATATTGTTTATCCTTGAAATCCTCGTTATCACGCATTGGATGAATTCGATCTCCATAGTGTGGATAGTCTTCGTGGTACCAGTCTAAAAGAGAATAATATAGCCCTACTTTCAAACCTTCAGACCTGAAAGCTTCAATATATTCCTTTATAAGATCCCTGCCAGCTTTTGTATTTGTAGATTTATAGTCTGTCAGTTCTGTATCAAAAAGACAAAATCCGTCATGGTGCTTTGCAGTCATTACAGCATACTTCATACCTGCTTCTTTTGCAGCTTTAGCCCATACTTTTGGGTCATAATTAATTGGTTCAAACTCTTCAAAGTATTTTCGGTAATCTTCTTTAGAAATTTTTTCTATACTTCTGACCCATTCACCTCTAGATGGAATGGCATACAAACCCCAATGTATAAACATTCCAAATCTATCTTCGAGGAACCATTTTGTACGTTTTTTTATTTCTTCAATAGTGTTCATTCAGAATACCTCCAAATTTGTTGTCATATTTTAATTCGATTTTATCACGGGTATGATATAATTGACATGTGTAATAGTCACGCTAGTTTGTATATTAGTCACTTTGGTGCCAGTTATAAAGCAGGTTAATATTTTATAAGCCATTAGGCTTTGGAGGTATTTTATGATTAAAAAGGAAAGTATTTTAAGAAATTATATTTCAAGCTTACAGGTAGACGTTACTTTGGCAGCATATACTCATTGCTGGAAAGAATGGAAAGATATTAACTATACTCCTGATTACAATAAATTTTACTTTATTATAGAAGGAGAAGGATGGCTGAAAATAAAAGACAAGGAATTTTATCCTCTGCCAGGGCAGCTTTTTTTGATGCCTGAAGGCGTTGTCCAGTCATATTCAGCTATTAACGATAATGCTTTTAAAAAATACTGGTGCCATTTTACTGCTAAAACCGGTAATATTAATATTTTTGATAAAATTCAGCTGCCATATTACATAAATGTAAGTGATAGATTGAATTTGGAAGTACTTTTTAAAGATTTAATCCAGTGCTATGAAAGTGGGAATCTGGTCTCTTCCTTTAGAGTGAAAGCTATTTTGATGGAAATTATTGCTTATTATATAGAGAATGCTTTTGACAGTGACGTTAACATGCTGAATACACTGGATAATGAAAAACTTAATTGTGTTATTAATTATATTGATGAGCATTTATCGGAAAACATAACAGTAGAACAGCTAGCAAAAATTCTACATTTTAATCCTCGATATTTTATTCGTTTTTTCAAACAGCATATAGGAAATACTCCTATTCAATATATAAATAGAATTAGAATGGAAAAGGCTAAGAGTATTTTAAAAAGCACTGGAATGAATGTCAGTGACGTAGCAGATATAACAGGTTTTAATGATTTGTTTCACTTTTCAAAGGTTTTTAAAGCTCATACAGGTTTTACTCCAACTGAGTTTAAAAAAATTACTTCTGACAGATAGGAGTTGTAAATTGAAGGATTTAGCAGCAAAAATATATTTAAGATTTTTGTATGTATTTCGATAAAAAGATTTTAATTATAGTAAAAGTTAGCTATAATATGAGAGATGATTAAAGGATTTAATAAAGGTTGGAGGTTTTTTATGGCGATATTAGTTACTGGTGGTGCTGGATATATTGGTAGTCATACATGTGTAGAATTATTACAGGCAGGTTATGAGATTGTTGTAGTTGATAATTTGAGTAATAGCAAGAAAGAATCATTAAATAGGGTTAAAAAAATTACTGGTAAAGGATTTGAATTTTATGAAGCTGATTTGTTAGATCGTGAAGGCTTAGAACAGATTTTTGAAAATTCACAGATTGATTCAGTAATTCACTTCGCAGGTTTAAAAGCAGTTGGAGAATCAGTTTCTATTCCCTTAAAATATTATCATAATAATATTACAGGTACATTGATTTTGTGTGAGACAATGCAAAAATATGGTGTAAAAAATTTAGTATTCAGTTCATCTGCAACTGTATATGGTGATCCGCATACAGTACCTATTACCGAGGATTTTCCACTCTCGACAACAAATCCATATGGAGCAACAAAACTAATGATTGAAAATATATTAAAAGATTTATATGTTTCTGACAACTCATGGAATATAGCAATTTTAAGATATTTTAACCCTGTTGGAGCTCATATTAGTGGAATTATCGGTGAAGACCCTAGTGGAATACCAAGTAATCTGGTTCCATATATAGCACAAGTAGCAGTGGGCAAATTAAAAGAACTAAAAGTATTTGGAAATGATTATCCGACAAAAGATGGTACAGGTGTCAGAGATTATATACATGTGGTTGATTTAGCAATTGGACATCTAAAGGCATTAGAAAAATTAAATACAAACCCGGGTGTAGTTGAGTACAATCTAGGAACTGGAGTTGGAAATAGTGTATTGGAAATGGTTACAGCATTTTCAAAAGCTTCAGGAAAAGAAATTCCATATAAATTTGTAGAGAGAAGACCTGGAGATATAGCTGAATGTTATGCAGAGACTAAAAAAGCAGAAAAGGAACTAGGCTGGACAGCCAAGAGAGGAATTGATGAAATGTGTGAGGATTTATGGAGATGGCAATCTCAAAATCCTAATGGATATGAAGATTAGATAATGAATAAAAATATGGACGAATTTCACTGATAAATTTCAAATTTATTAGTGAAATTCGTCCACATTTTTATTGTCAAAACTTTATATATGAATTGCCATCAAGTGGAATTAGTACTTGCAGTGGTGGGTTTGCTCCCACAAGACCTACTGCATAAATTGTGTAGAATCTATCTGGTATTAAATTAATATTTGGAACATAAAGAATCTGAAAATTAGTTCCAGCGGCATAAACATAAATTGTATATGTTCCAGGGGGGACACTAACATAATTAGTAAATTCTTTGTATCCGACGTTTGTAAAGAGGCTTCTGCCATCTGGAAGACGTAAATCTACTTTTGGTGCGTTAGGGGATAAATTGGCAAATCGCAAATTTACCATGTTTGGTACAGGCTGTATTGGGGGATCAGATATTGAAAGTATATTTAAATCCTCCAACATATTAATTGCAGCTATTGTTAAGATAGAATATGCAGGTATTTGCAAATCAGTAGTTAATACTGGTGATGTAGTTTGACCGGCAGGATAAATTTTGATTGTATATGTTTCTGGTGCTACTGCAATATATGGTGTAAAATTCCTGTAAGTAAGATTTCTGGCGATGATTTTATCATTTGCATATACGTCAACTGCAGGCGCATTTGGAGAAGCATGGAGTACTCTAATGTAAGAAAACATGGATACTTCTCTGGAATATGGAGTTTGGTATAATCTATATGGTATGTTAAACATCTGTTTTCACCTCTAAAATATATTCTATATGTTTTACGATAAACATCTTACAATACTTTATTGAAAAATCATAAAAGCATATACCTCTGCCTATATGTTACTTGAAATCCCAATGTAACTTCTTTAACGTAACATATATATTTCAATATATGTTACACTAAGAGGTTTTGTTAACATAATCACAAATTCAAGGGCCATTCCACAGTGGAATTAAAAATTTTCATTGACACGAACGTAAGTTTGCGAAATAATAATATAAGCATAATAAAGTTAGGTGGGTGTACTTATGACTAAGGAAATTAAAAAAGAAGTATACGGTAATGAAAGTATATCATCATTAAAAGGTGCTGATAGAGTAAGGCTTCGTCCTGGTGTTATCTTTGGTTCGGATGGGATTGAAGGGT
>CAYYEC010000152.1:0-8476 GCA_964470745.1 uncultured Eubacteriales bacterium
GAATTAAACTTAATAAGTTAAATTTTCAATACGATATGGGAAAGGCAATAATAAAAAATGCTTCAGCAATTATTAATCCGGGAGAAATAGTTGCAATAGTAGGTGCTTCAGGAGCAGGTAAAACTACTATAATCAGGTTAATACTTTCCATGATAAAACCATTAAATGGTGAAATAATTTTTTTTGATACCCAACGTAAGCTATATGATTCAGGAGTTTCAAGCAGGAAACTTATCGCATATGTACCTCAAGGCAATACATTGTTTTCAGGAACTATTGCTGAAAATTTAAAGGTAGGCAATCCACTTGCAACACAAGAAGAAATTGAAAAAGCTATTAGTGCGTCTTGCGCCGGGGAATTTATAAAAGGTCTTAAAGAAGGCATAAATACTGTTATTGGTGAACGAGGACTGGGTTTATCAGAAGGTCAGGCACAACGATTAAGTATTGCCCGTGCCTTGATTAGGAATACTCCCATACTACTTCTGGATGAAGCAACCTCAGCTTTAGATGAACATACTGAGCTTAAAATTTTAAATACAATAAAAGGGTTAAACCCTAGGAGAACGTGTCTAATAATAACCCACAGACCGGCAGTATATAATATTAGCGATAGAATAATAAAATTAGAAAATGGCAATCTAGTTGAAATTAAAGAAGAATCAGCTTAGTTTATACATGTTTGATTATTGAATAAAAAACATGTATTAAAACTAAATAAAAAATATAAGCATTAATCAAAATTAATAAATTTCAGGAGGTAATTATGAAAATAAAAGATGGATATATGCTAAGGGAAATAGCAGGATCATGGGTGGTTATACCATTAGGATCAAGAGTAGTAGAATTCAATGGTTTAATTTCATTGACAGAAACCAGTGCATTAATATGGAGGAAAATAGAAGAGGGAGCTGGCAAGGACGAGATTATATCGAGTATTGTTTCCGAGTATGACATTGACAAAGAAACAGTGAAAGCCGATGTTGAAGAATTTATTTCTCAAGCAGTTGGAAAGGGATTGATTGAAGGATGAGTCAAACTTGGAGTGAATTTGGAAATAATATTATAAAAATGGCCAAAGCTAAAAGAAGTCCTTTAGTTGCACAATTAGAACTAACTTCAAGATGTAATTTAAGCTGTAAAATGTGTTATATATGCAGTAAGAGTAATGATAAGGAGATTATTAATAAAGAGCATACGTCTGAAGAATGGATTGATTTTGCCAGAAAATTGAGTAATGCAGGTGTTCTTTATGTGTTACTTACAGGAGGAGAGGTTTTCATTCGCAAGGACTTTAAAGAAATCTATGAAGAGATATCAAAAATGGGTTTTAGTACACAAATATATACTAATGCCACATTAATAACTCCTGAAAAAGCTAAATGGCTTGGCAGGATACCTCCTTCAAAAGTCAGTGTTACAATGTATGGTGCATCAAGAGAGACATATAAAAAAATTTGTGGGGATTCAAGTGCATATGATAAAACTGTTAGAGGTATTGACTTACTATTATCTGAAAACATTATCGTAAACCTTAGAACAACGATAGTAAGAGAAAACTGTCATGATGCTGAAAAGATTTATGATTTTGCAGAGAGTAGAGGAATGGAATTTGGATCAATTCACTATGTTTCACCAAGAAGGGAAGGTTTGGGTACTGATCCTGCTGGAGAACGTCTAAGTCCTTTAGAAATAATGGAATATGAGAAGAGATTAAAAAGTTATCTACTAAGTAAGAAGCGTATTAAAAACAAAATGAAACAAAATGAATTAAAATCCTTAATGAGTAAAGATATAGATGAAATTGTTGAAAATAAAAATATATCTACGGATTTTAAAAATTCCTTTAATTGTTCAGCAGGACATTGCTCTTTTTGGGTGACCTGGGATGGAAAAATGACACCATGTGGAATGATGAGTGAACCATATGTTGATGTATTCAATAAAGATTTCTTGGATTCATGGGAGCAACTAAAAAACTTATCGGATAAAGTACCGGCTTGTAGTGAATGCACTAAATGCGAATACCTGGAAAAATGTTTGGTGTGTCCGGCAAAGCTAAAAACCGAAACCGGGCAGTATGACAAATGTTCATCATATCTTTATGATATAGCAAATCTTTATAAAAAAACTATATAAATTCAAAGGAGGTGATAAATAGATGAAAAAATATATTAAACCAGAATTAAATTGTATTGAGATCCGTGCAGAAGAAAGATTGGCAGCGGCTTGTGTTGACCCTGGTTCATGTGTTTCCAATGGAGCGCCATCAAGTTTTTCAATGAGTTAAATAGTTTTATTTTAGCTTATTAATATAATAGCAGGAGGTGATGAATGAATGAAGGAATATGTTAAACCAGAATTGAATTGCATAGAAGTACGTCCGGAAGAAAGATTAGCAGCTGTATGTGAAAAAATCGGTGCATGTACTGGTCCTGTTACAACTGCAGGATATGAAGAATATTGGGGCATGAGCTAATTTTAATACTTAGGTAATCAATTGATTTTTGTTATACATATGATTACCTAAGTATTTTTTTATAACACAAATAAGGAGAAAACAAATGAAAAAATATTTTATTGCAGATTTACCAATAAATATAGAGACAGATCAAAATGATATTACCAACCGATTCGCAGATTTTGAAAAAGAAAATTATTTAGTTCCAAATTTAGAAGTAAAAGTTAACAGGGTGAATTATATTAATGAAGCAAGTGGTGAAATTATTATAGATGATACAATTAGATGGACAAAAACAAATGGTGAAAATAACGAAACCAATATTTCAATTTACACAAAAGACCGTGGAATCATAACATCTCTTGATACTAATGAGGAATGGAGTTTGGCAGAAATTAAATTTTTATTGGTTGATAATGAATGGGAATGGAAAGTCACAAATCCATTGTTTGAAATATTATTTAGAAATTGTCTAATTAATAATGATGGTATTGTAATCCATGCGTCAGCAATTGAATGGGAAGGACAGGCCATAGTTTTTACGGCCCCATCAGAGACTGGAAAAACAACTCAGTCTAATTTATGGAAAAAATACATGGGTGCAAAAGTTTTAAATGGTGATAGACCTGCAATAAAAATTACGGATAATGGTGTAAATGTATATGGCACTCCATGGAGCGGTTCTTCAAGCGAATTTATTAATAATAAGGTTCCACTTGGAGCTATTATTTTGTTGGAACAGGCACTTGAAAATTCTATTAGAAAATTAAAGTTATCTGAGGCATTAAATTTAATTATGCCAAGATTCTTTTTACCATATAATGATAAAAAAATGATGGATAAAGCGCTAAATACAATTGAAAAAATAATTCAACTGTCACCTGTTTATTTATTAAAATGCAGACCTGACAAGGAAGCAGTTGAGTTAGTATATGAGGCTGTAAAATAATTGTATAAAACCGGAGGGGTTCTAATGAACACAAATGAGAACTATGCAGAAGTAGATTTAAGAGAATTGTTTAAAATGTTGACACAAAAATGGTGGATGATATTTATTTGTTGTATAGTAACTTCTGGAATAGCTGGGTACGTATCATACACTATGTTAGATAATCAATATATTGCTGATACTACATTATTTATTGGAAGAGAAAAAGATTCACTTGAATCAATTAATCTTAGTACTATAAACATTAGCAATCAGCTTATCAGTGACTATATGGAAATAGCTGGATCAAGATTAGTATCAGAAAAAGTAATAGAAGAACTTGAACTTAATATGTCAATTTCGCAGCTTAGAGGAAACACTAGTGTTTCCTCTAAGCAAGGGTCCAGAATTTTTAAAATATCTTTTACAAGTAGTGATCCACAATTATCTGCAGATATTGCAAATAAATTAGCTCAAGTTATTATCACACAGGCAGAAGAAATTATCGGAGTTAAAAATATTCAGGTTATCGATAAAGCAATAACACCCAAATGGCCAATTAAGCCTAATAGAAAAATTAATATTATTGCTGCCGGAATTATAGGGATACTGTTAGGAATATTTTCTGTATTTATTATTGAGTTTATAGATTATACATTTAAAAGACCGGAGGATATTGAAAGAATATTGAAATTAAATGTGCTTGGAACCATACCAAAATTCAAAGGTGAAAAAAGAAGTAAAATAAATCCGGATTACAATCAAAAAACATTAGTAATGAGGGGATAAGAAATGATGGATTTAAGAGAATACAAAGTATCAAAAAATATAATAACTTACTTAGAAAAAACATCTGTTGTGTCTGAAGCATATAGAATACTTCGCACTAATATTCAATATGCTTCCATTGACAAAAGAATCAAGTCAATAGTAATAACCAGTCCGGAAGTATGCGATGGAAAAACAGTAACTGCTTGCAATTTAGCAGTTAGCATGGCAAATTCAAATAATAAAGTACTTTTAATAGACTGTGATTTAAGAAAACCTTCAATACATAACCAATTTAAAATATCAAATTGTAAAGGAATATCAAATCTTTTATTAATGGATATTGACATTGAAGATTGTTTGATTAATTCAAATGACATAAATAATTTGACATTATTAACAAGTGGAACAATATCCTCGAATCCTTCGGAACTTATTTCAAGTAATAAAATGAGGAAGCTGCTGGAGCAGTTGGTAAGTCAATTTGATATTGTAATTATGGATACACCACCACTTAGATATGCATCTGATGGAGTTATACTGGGGAGTATGGCAGACGGGGTCATTTTAGCCATTGCATCAGGTGAAACCAATATCAGTCTTGCAAAGCAGGCAACTAAAGCATTAAGAAATGTAGATGCAAACATTTTAGGAGCTATAATGACCAAGATTCATAGTAAAAATACGTCATATTAAAATTGTTACTTTGTGTACTGAACATTATTAATGGGTTTTGAGGAGGGGACTATATTTTGAAAATAGGTATATTAACATTTCATAGAAGTATTAATTATGGAGCATTTTTGCAATGTTACAGCCTTGTTAGCAGTTTAAAAGAAATGAAAGATGTTGAAGTTGACGTAATAGATTACCAGCATTTATCTGTATTAAAAAATGAAATTATAAATGCTGTTATTTTAAGAGGAGGATATAATTTTTCATTATTTAAAGAAATTAAAAAGTATAGAACTTTTAGAAGAGTTCAAAAAGACTATTTGCCTTTAACAAAAAAAAAAATAATCAGTGATGGAATAAATAATAATTTAAATGAACTTATTAAAAGCTATGATTTAATAATAATAGGTAGTGATGAGGTTTGGAAGATTAGTAAAGACAGGAAATTCCCCAATATCTATTGGATTGCAGGAGAAATAGGTAAAAATGTAATTAGCTATGCCGCATCAGCAAATCGGACCGAATTTAAGAAGCTTAAAGATTTTGAGTTGGCACATATTTCAAAATCCTTAAAAAATATGATTTACATAGGTGTAAGAGATCAGAATACATACCAACAGATTAAAGATATTATGCCTCATTTAAATATACAAATAAATTGCGATCCGACATTTGGCTATTTATTTAATAATGATAAAGAGGTTTGTAAAAGTATTGAGAAAAAGCTTGCCAGACATGGAATTGATTTAAGTAAACCTTTGTTGGGTGTAACAACAGGAAATAAAAAATTAACAAGAATTATAAAAGATCGATTTGGAGAGAAGTATCAAATTATTGGAATTGGTAATAGCAATAAATTGGCAGATGCATATTTATATGATTTTACTCCTTTTGAATGGGCACGGATTTTTCATTATTTGGATGGCTGCATAACAGGTTTTTTTCATGCAACAATTTTTTGTATAAAAAATAGGACTCCTTTTGCTGCTGTAGACAATGAAGAGCATTATGTAAAATATGAAAGTAAAATGAAGGACTTGTTGAAAAGAAATGAATTGAGTAAATATTACTATAATGCAAAAATGAATACATTTAATTGGAATGACATGTTTAATGATTTAGAGTCAAGAATGAATTACAGGTATGATGTAGGAAAAAAATTAGAAAATGTAGAAATAAAGGAAAGGGGAAAATATAATTCATTTAATGACTATTTTATACAAAATTATTCTATGAGTAAAGGTATAAGATTAGAAAATATAAATTGAATAATAAAGATGTAGTTATGAATGTAGAGACAAAAATAAATTCACAGAATTCGTTCCAATATAAAAAAAGCTTGAGTAATTCATTACTATCTGTTAATGGAGCTTTTTTCGCTTTTTTTATAAATTTTCTTATAGGTATTATAATTGCAAAAAAAACAGATCCACAAATATTTGGAAATTACAATTTAGCTTTGGCAATAGCTACTACAACTGTTCTATTTGTTAAGGCTGGTACTGGTAAAGGTCTGATAAAATATATTCCTGTTTTTGCTGTTGAAAATCACTATGGCAAGATTAAGGGATTAATAAGAAATGTTGTAATATGTATACTAGTTTTATGGACAGTTTTTGCAATATCAATAGGCAGCTTTCAACAACAGCTTTCAACAATAATTTTTAAAAACAAAGATTTAAATTACATGATTGGCCTTGTTATTATTCATATTTTAATATTAGTTATTTATTCCACATATTCAAATATTATTTTATCTTTCAAATTGATTAATTCAAATACAATTATAACAAAATATTTTACTCCAATAATATTTATTATAAGCTGTTACTTAAGCATTGTTTTTTTTAATAAAGATGATAGTGGTATATATTTTGCTAGAATTATATCACAATTTTTGTCATTTATATTGATTTATTTGGTCTACTTTAAAAATGTCAGAAGTAAACTTGTAAAATATAAGTATGAAGCTGTAGATAATAAAGCTATTTTTATTTATTGTATACCACTTTTTTTTACTGAAACAATTTCTCAGGTAATGGAAAAGGTAGATGTAATAATGATCGGCGCTTTTATTGGAACTTACGAAGTTGGAATATATTCTGTCGTGGTAAAATTAATGTCAGTAGCATTGCTGGCATCTTTTGCAGTTAGTCAGGCTTTAGCTCCTGTAATTTCTGAGTTATCTGCTAAAAATGATATATCATCTATGGGAATTCTTTATAAAAATATATCAAAATGGCTATTTTTATTTGGAAGTAATTTTTGCATATTTGTTATTTGTTTTAGAAATCAGCTTTTAAATATATTTGGAAAAGAGTATGTGGCTGGAGGCAGTATGGTACTTGTTATTCTAAGTATTGCTTATTTTTTTAAGACAACAGGTGCACTAACATCAAATATTTTAGTAGTAAGAGATAAGCAAAAGCAGGAGTTTATTAATAATTGTATTTTACTAACAATAAATATTGTATTAAATGCTGTTCTTATAAATATTTTAGGAATAATTGGAGCGGCTATTGCTACCTCAATATCAACTATTGGCATTAATATTGCAAGAATAGTGCAGGTACGTAAAAGTATTGATACAATACCATTTAGTAAAGAAAGTATTTATATAGTTTTATCTGTTTTATTATCGGGTATAGTGTCAGAGATTTTTAAAATTATTGTTTATGGTAATGAATTTGCAAAATTGGCTTATGGATTTTTGATTTTTGCAATAATTAATATATTTTTCTTAATTAAGTTTATTTTAAATGAAGAGGAAAAAGGAATTGTAAAGAGATTTAAGCTCAAATTGCACGAACTGCTTTGAATTTTTAATATTAAATATGTTGCAATAAAGATTTTTCAAAGAAGAATTGTGCAACATATAAATTAAGGAATATGATTTTGCAATATTTGAATTAGTAATGTAAAAGATTTATTGCAAAACATATAAAGTAAAGGTTGAGGAGTAATGAAAATCTTACATATCAGGGGCTTTGCAGAGAATGTGAAGTTTAATCAATATAATAATCAATCTATTGGCTTGGCAAAATCTATTAACAAATTAGGTCATAAAATGGATATCGTATATTATAAAGAAGGATGTAAAACTTTTGAAACTTTAGAGTTTGAAGGGGTTACAATTTATTATATACCTTCATACCAGGTGTATAAAAATGCTATTTTTAAATTGAAATATATTAAAGAGTTAGTTCAACAGTATGATATAATCCAGACTACTGAATATACCCAAATAATAACTTATTTACTTACTTTTTATACCGGAAAGCCTATGACTATTTATCATGGACCATATAAGGATATCGGAAATAGATACGTGCATAAATTTTTTGATTTTCTTTTTCTAAAAAGAATTTCAGGAAAATACAATTTAGTGTTTAGTAAAAGTTCTTTAGCAAGTCAATATCTAATGACCAAGGGATTTAAAAATATAACTACAGTAGGTGTGGGTCTGGATGTAGAGAATTTTAAAAAATATAGTACAAAGGAACATACCAATTATAATAATTTAAAAGACGAATCTTTTAAATTATTATATATTGGTAAACTGGAAAAAAGAAGGAATAGTATTTTTTTATTAGATGTACTGATAGATCTACTTAAGTATAAAAAGAATGTTAAGTTAATAATAG
>CAYYEC010000153.1:0-8403 GCA_964470745.1 uncultured Eubacteriales bacterium
ATTTTTCTTCTTGTAAGGACATAAACCAAACCTGAAAAAACATATATTCCTATTCGCCTTCCCAGAGGGGATTTGTATAGAGTTTTATCAATAAATCTTGAACCTATTACCATATCTGTTTTTTTACTCATTATAGGTTCAAGCATTTTTTTTATATACACAGGGTCATGTTGTCCATCCCCATCAACCTGTATAACAACATCGTAATTATGCTCTAATGCATATAGATATCCCGTTTGTACCGCTCCCCCAATTCCAAGATTAATACAAAGGCTTATGACATTTACACCGGTTGTGACTGATATCTTTGCGGTATTGTCCTGTGAGCAGTCGTTTATAACAATAATATCCGCAAAAGGAGCAAAGGTTTTAATATTTTCCAGAACCCCTTCAATTGAGTCCTGTTCATTAAATGCAGGTACAATCACTAACACTCTCATACATCACTCATCCAATAAACTCGATTTTTTATATTTTTACAATTATTTCAATACTAAATATATAACGCATAAAAAAAGTTTACTTTTTTATTTTGTGTGTCCTTATATTACCTCTGGTTTCTATTGTAAAAATTTATTTTTTTCTATTGGTATATTACTTTGTTTTTTAAATATCTTAATATCAAATATCCCAATATATTGAATTTGATTTAAAACTCCAACTAAAAATGAAATATAAAAGGATCTGTGCCATACATGTATTTCTCTGATAAATGAGTATAAGCAAAAAAGTATATAATAAAACCCTTTTATCCATCTTTGTCTTAGGAACAGATCTCTAGCAAGCCATGGGAATCGGACAGCAAATAAAAATATCCTCTGAAAATTTTCCAGTTTATCTTTATTTGGATTTTCAACAAGTATTTCACCGTATAAATTCCCCTCTTCACTCATAATACTGTCTGATGGACCTAATAATCCCATAGATACACATTTTCTTTCCAATGGTGTATTTGGAAAGGGCTTATAAAATAAGCCCCATGCCGAGTCAACGTTTAGACTGCGATTTAATTCCAGTGTTTTGTAAGCTTGCTCCATAGTGTCACCTGGAAGACCAAACATGTTAAAGGTGGTAATTTTCATTCCCAATTCTTTTAGCAGGTTTATGGCATAAACAATCTCTTCATCTGTCTCATTTCTATTTAAAAGATTTTTTCTAACATTATAATCACCAGATTCTATCCCCACTCCAATACTTATGCAGCCACATTTTTTCATTGTATTTGCTACTTTGCTGTCTATATCTTTAGCCCTTATTTTGCACATAAAGGGTAATCCTACTTCTCTTTTGTAACAATTCATCAATTCTATTGACCAGTTTTTATTTTGTGTAAAACAATCATCCTGAAAAAAAGCTATACTCATTCCATACTGCGTGATAACAGAATTGATTTCGTTACATATCAGTTGAGGAGTTCGGAACCGAAGGAGACTACATTTACTGTTATTTGAGGTTATCTGTGGAACACTGCAAAAACTACACTTGTATTTACATCCCCTACTTGCATAAAAACATCTTACCATTTCATTTCTAAATACCTTGAAACGATAATAGATATCGCGGTCAATAACTGGCAGTTCGTCAAGATTTTGTACAAAAACACTGTCATTTGATTTAATATTTCCGTCTGAACCTTTATACCATAGACCAGGTACGTTACTTAAAGATCCGCCCTTCATTATTATATCCAGCAAGGATATAAATGTAATTTCACCTTCACCAAAGCCCACCATGTCTATCTGCGGATTATTGACTATATCCGGATACAGAGTACAATGAGGACCTCCGATTATTATTGGTATGGCAGACTTTTCTTTAATTCTTGAAGCCATTCTCAGAGCATCCCAGTGATTACCGGTAGTTATGGAAGTAAATACTATCAAATCAGCTTTAAATTCCAGAATTTCTGATAAACAATCCTTGGAGCCTGTATACATTATTAATCTGCATTTATGTCCGTTTAATTTTGCCAATGCAGAAAACAACATAGGTGCCTGCCATTCATACCAATGATTCTGTAAAAATAATATTTTCATTTATATGACTCTACCTTTTTAAAAAAAATCTGGGTGATAGTTCATATTCTTTTAACTTCTTTCTATTAATAATAAGTCCTCCTACTATTCCCATAATTTCATATGCCGAATACATTAATTCAATAGCTGTACCTGTTATCTTCTTTAGATCAGTTGATAGTATATATTTTTTCAAATATCCCTTAAGGGTTTTACGTTCTGAAGGGTCTAACACTCTAAATACATTAATCAAAGTGAAAAAATCACTAATTGTTTTAAGATCTGAATCACTCACATCAGTAAAATTCAGCATTATTTTATCCCATGAAGAAATATTTGCCCATTCAATTAATGAGTCAGGAGGGTTAAACAAACCTTTTTCTACAACATAGTCATAGAGTTCTGTCCCAGGATAACACATATATTTTGTAAAATCATAGTAAGTAGCGCGTAATTCCAGCGCAAATTTAACCGTTTCATTCAAATCTGTTTTTGTCTCACCAGGGAAACCAATCATAAAAGATGCAATGGTGTTAATTCCCAGCGTATTGCAGTCCTTAAATACCTCCTTTACTCTATGAAGGGTAATTCCCTTTTTTATTTTTTCCAAAACTCTCGGTGATCCGCTTTCAATCCCAAATAATATCCATCTACAGCCAGCTTTATACATAAGTTCCAAATCATGATATAAATATTGATCTACCCGGGCATTAAAATACCATTTGAGTTTTATCCCTCTTTCAATAATTAAATTACAAATTCTATGAAGTCTTTCTTTACCTGGAGACCATAATTCGTCAATAAAGCCTATACCATCTGCATTATATTTATCTGCCAGAAGCTGAATTTCATCAACTATTTGCTCGGGTGTACGCCCTCTCCATTTTCTTTTATGAAAAGACTGATTGTAGCAAAATGTACATTGACCCGGGCAACCCTTGGATGTGTAAATCCTTATAAGTCTGTCACAATCTCCAAAACCTTGAAAATATTTGTTGACATCTACTAAACTCCAATCAGTTGGAGGTATTTTACTTAAATCAACAAAATCCCTATTCTCATTTACAATAATTTCTTCATTGTGAATATACCCTAGTCCTTTTATATTCTTAAATGAACTGCCTTCTAAAATAGCCTGCAATAATTCTGTTACTGTCTCTTCACCTTCTCCAATAATTACAAAATCTGTAACTCCGCTTTGTAAGGTTTCCCTTGGCAGTAGAGATGGATGAGTACCTCCCCAAAAAACATTTAATGACCTTTTTTTGAAGACCCTAGAAATTTCGCAGGCATCAATTATCATAGCTCCCGTAAAAACAGAAATTCCCACTATATCTGGCTTAAATTCTCCTATAATCTGTTCAACATTTTCAGCTGCTACATTCCTGTCGTATATATAAATATTGTGGTTTTGAGCATTTAAATAACTGCCCATTGCAATGAGTCCCAATGGTGGGTATGGCTGATGCCTTAAATCCTTGCTTATTCTCGGATGTACTAATAAAACATTCATAAATAGCCTCCTGATATAAAGTTGTATTTTTTAAAAATTATGCAGAATAGTACAGAATAAGAAAACTTCTAAAGGTTAAGTCATTTATCCTTTTCTGAGGAAATTTCCAATTATCTTCAAGAGCCAGTCCACCATATGCAGACCACTGTGAAAAAGCTTGATGCTTTACTTTTTTTGTAAAACATCCGTTGTTTAATTTCAATAAATCTTTTAAATAATCTGTTTGCTTTTTCAAAGCAGGTACCAGTTGTACAATGCCTGTTCTTGAGAACAGTTCCAGATATTTAAACCAATTATACCATTCATAGTCATTTTTTTCTTCTATCTTAAATGGAAAATCCTCATTTATTGGACAACATGGAGCAATAAGCTGACTTCCTTCTTTTAAATATATTCCCTCACTGCTAAAAGGAAGTATCTTGAAAAGATGATTTACTGCATCCGCCACTATCTTAATGTTTGTGTGAGTTCTCCAATTATATGTAAATGCCAAAAGTCTTATGTGATAAATACAAGGCCATAGGATATTCTCTTTGAAAACAAATTTTCCTTTATATTTTACAGAGATTTCATCAATTGAACAATATTTTAACGACTCTTTAAAAGCTTTTAGCGATAGTTCAATTTGTTCCATAACAAAAGGATGATTTTCCTTTCCCGCATAAGCAAATACAGCAGCCTTAATAAGGTTTGATCCTCCCAATCCGCTTCTATCAAGCAGACTCCCAACTCTTGATAACTCAAGATCGAATTTCGGACTATTATTAAGAGCCTCTAAAGCTTCTAGCAGTACCGTATTATCTTTGTTTACACCTTTTTCACATAATATTCTAATTCCTATTTCAGAAGCACCATTATTGGATTTACTTTCGGCAGTATGAAAACGGTTACCAATATATCCATTTTGTTGTTTCCATGAAAATACCTGATTTACCAGCTTATCCTCCAATATTTCCTTCTGAAGATTTATCATTTCAATGTCGTTATCAGGTTTATTAAGGACCTCCTTATTTATTCTGTATTTTATGGATGGACATGAACTTCCATAAATATTATCTATATATTCTTTCAAATCCATTTTCTTCTCCTTTTAAAAATTTAATTCATTAGTTATGTTTAATAAGTAATCGTTCAATTACTTCATCGATTTCAATATCTTTAACATTTAAATCTGCAACATCATAATTGCTCCATATAAAACTTGCCACCTGTTTGTAACTGTCACGGGGAACTCTAAAAATATATGTATTCATTTCTTCATCTGATAATTCTACATATTTCATTAGATCACTATGACACAATTCACCACTATTGAGCCTAAATGTGAGTATTTTTTCATCACTGTATTTTTCAATTATACCGCTAATACTTCCATTGTATATTATCTTTCCTCTTGAAAGAATAATCACTTTACTACACAGTTTTTCTATATCCTTCATATTATGACTTGTCAGCAATATGGTTGTCCCTGCACTTTTGTTGTATTCTTTTATAAAACTGTGCAGTCTGTTCTGGGTAACAACATCAAGGCCAATTGTTGGTTCATCAAGAAAAATTATCTTTGGACCATGTAATATACATGCAATAAATTCGGTTTTCATTCTTTGTCCGAATGATAACCGCCTTATCTGCGTATTAAGCTTTTCTTCAATATCAAGTATCTGGGATAGGTTTTCCAATGTTTTGTCAAATTGTTTATTTGGTATTTGATATATTTTTTTTAGCCATAAAAAAGAATCCATTGGAGTCAAGTCCCAAATCAACTGGTTTTTCTGACCTGTTACCATACCAATTTGCTTTTTGAATTCGTTTTCCCTGAGCCAGGGAGTATACCCACAAACCGAAATATGACCTTCTGATGGGTATAGTACCCCCGACAGGGTTTTGAATATAGTTGTCTTACCTGCTCCATTAGCTCCCAATACCCCAAAGATTTCCCCTTCTGTTACGCTAAAAGATACTTTTTCCAGAGCAGTTGTATATGCATCATCTGCAGCAAACAGGGATTTTATTGCTGCTGCCAGGCCAGGTTGTTTTTTTTTCGTTCGGTATATTTTTGTCAGATCTTTAACTTCAACTATATTCACCAGCCGTTCCTCCTCATAAATAGCGACATCTTGTTCCCGGTTTACACCACATCTTTTTCCACCATACAGGAAGAATTTTATCGCTCTCAGTATTTAGATTCTTTCCTTCCATAACTGTATCAATGGCTTTACGGTATACACTTACTATTTTGCAAATAAAATCAATATCAAGGTCCCTTCCAACAATCTTCAACGTATATACCCCTGCCTTTATTAAATTTGGAATACTGCAAAATGAACAAATTTTAAAACCGTCTAAAAACCTGCTTCTGCTTATTTGACTGCCATTCTGTTTGACACAATATACTCCTCTGCAGGGATAACCCACGTTAATTCCTTTATCACCATCTTCACCGGCATTATGAAACAAATTACAGGAACCTACATAAAAGGAACATCCACCATGTCCGAACACCTCGATTTTTAATGAAGTATTCTTTGAAATTTCAATTATTTCATCCATCTGAATCTGGTATGAAAGAATGACCTGATCAACCCCCATTTCTTTAAAAAATTCTACTCCCTTGGTATTTTGTATTTCAAGATAACTGCTAACAATTATAGGAAGGTCTATATTCATATCCTTTAGCAGCTTTACAGCACCTATATCTCCCAGGATTACACCATCTACACCACAGTCTGCACCAGCCTGCACGTACTCTTTAAATTTGGCTGTCAGGCTTAATGTTTTATCTTTACTGATGTCTTCATTTACAAAAGGTGTATTGGCTAAAAATAAGACTTTTCCGTCATTTGAATGTACAAGTTCTATAATTCTTTTTAACTCATCAAAATCTGCCTGTATACGCTTTCCGGTGCTGGACAGCCGTGAACGTCCGTTAAAAGTATACTCCTTTAAATATGTCGAGTACGCCCCTAAATATATATCATTCGCACCGGCATTTAACATCTCTTTTACACTTTCATAACTTCCAGCAGGAGCTAATAATCTCATAATATTCCTCCTCCATTTATTTTAGTACCGGAGCTTGCTGAGTTTCCAAATTATTTTTGCTGTTATCTTTGTCATATTCACCGGTTATCAGCTTATTATAAAATGTATCTAAATCCAGATCGCCATAATCATTTGGTATAACTATCAATTCAAGTTTTGAACTCAGTTTTTCAAGAACATTCATCTTGATAATTTTCTCTGTCAAACTATCACTTATAAGTCTGTTTGCTTCCTTTTTACCCTGAGCTTCAATTATTGCAGCTCTGCTCTTTGATTCTGCCTTTACTATACCTTCTACTTCAGGTGTAAGATAGACTTCTTTTATCATTGCAGTCTTTAATATTACAGGTAATTTACTGAATTCCTTTTTGAGCAAATCAAAAATCTCATTTTCTATATCGGCTCTTTTTTGACTGTATACTTCAAACACAGAATATTTATTAACAATAAATGTAACTGTTTTTTTAAATATAATGTCAAAATACTCCTTTTCTACATATTCTACTGATTGCCCTTTGTAATTTGTAAAAAATGTATCCAGAGAATCTTTGTCTATAATATAAGAAAAACATAAATCCAGTTTAATCTTTTCATTATCATTAGTCGTTACCCAAAAGCTGGTATCGTTTCCCTTTGACCATTCATCCACATTTCTTTCAATATTATAAATTCTTTCTGTTATAGGATACTTTGTTATTTGTTGAACAAATGGAACTATAAAATGCCAGCCATTTTCAACTTTGCTGTTCTCAATCGAACCTGAAATTTTATTGTAGAGAACCCCACACTCCCCTATTTCTATATTTTCTACAGGCAGGAGTATAATAAATAAAACACAAAGAATAAGTAATATAAACACTATTCTTTCTTTTTTTATTTTTTCACCAATAACTTTTAATTGGATCATATTTGTTCCACCTCCAATGGTTTTAATATTTTAATTATTTAATTGTTCAAATATAGTCTTAATATCTTTTCTATTGTCTTCATAATCAATTATTAATGTATCTGCATTGCATTCCTTGATACAACTTATTGAATCATCATTACCGGAAAGTACACGATTTCCCCTAACCAGAGCCATTGGCAGTATTTTTTTATGTATTTCACTAAGCGGTTCATCATTAGCTGAATGACTTACCCACAGACCATCCCATTCAATTTCAAATTCCTCATCACATTTTGATCTGCATTCCGGAGGTTTTATCCCATAGTGCCTGGAAGTTATACAGTTTCTTCCTACTGTCAAGAGTTTTCTTCCATAATGTGCATGAATTGAAACTCCATTTTCTGAAATACGTCCAAGTGACCCTTCAATACCTTTTACATTATTCACCTCAATGCCTTTAACTTCAAAAGAATTCAATAATTCTATTTTCTCCCTCTGTTCAAACGCGTGACCAAATATTTCATCTTTTACATTTACTTCATTTCTTAAAGTAAAATGACTCCATGGACAATCAGTTACTGTCCTGGAAATCAATCTTCCAAAAAACAGATTGGATTTTATATTGTTTTCTCTACAGTATTGAAGCACTCCAAAATCATTTACAACAAGATCCATGTATTGGTGAAATTCCTGAATGCAATCCAAAGCCTTTAAAATACTATCAAATTCCCTTTGTGCAACTTTCGGAGTAACAAGTTTTGGTTTTGTCCCCACTTCTATTATGGAAGACATTGCCTTAATCAACTCTGATGGTTTCGGAATTCTGAAAATACAGCCTTCATCTCCAATACTGATAGAATCCGCTCCCATTTTCAAAGCATCATCTATATCCTCAATTCGTAAAACTCTTATATCAATATTCAAGCTTTCCTCACCCTTACTTT
>CAYYEC010000154.1:0-8372 GCA_964470745.1 uncultured Eubacteriales bacterium
GCACAAGGCAGTGATGCTATAGAAGTTAAGGGCTTGATGCTTTTTTCATTTGGATGGCAGTTGGTGGCTGTATTTGGCAGCTTCTTAATATTGAGCATATTTGGAATGCCTCTTGAACATGTATCTATGGCAGTTTCTTCTGCACTTTCACATTTCGGATTATTTGCAGCAGTTCAAGGTGGTATGTTCGGTCAAAATGCTGCAGGGCTTATAGCATTTATTTTCGCTATGCCATTTCTAGTTCATCCATTGGTGTTTGGTATGTTTGGTAAGGCGGTAAGCAATAAGGGCATAATGCCGGCGAAGGTTGTATATATACTAGCTGCTATAGGATTAATTGGCATAGGATACTCGGTAATAACACTATAGTTGGGTTAGGATACTGAGAGTTAATAAAAATAAACTACCCCATTATCTCATTGCGAGCGATAGAGTGGCAATCTCAGCTGGAATAGCCTGAGCTATGAGTCCTTACGATATTCCTTTAGGGTCTTAGATTCCTACGGCCTTTGACCTTGGAATGACTCTAAATGGGATTTTATGTGATATTAAAACTGAAAAGAGATCAGGATACTTTTATAACATTACTTCATAAATATGATATAATGTGAGTATATTTTGAAGAAAAGATTATTATTAATTAACAAACGTTAAATCAAATATCTTTCGTGGTATCTGGAGAGGGAAAAATGCATAATACTAAAAGAACAATTGGGTTTTATATACATATACCTTTTTGCAAATTGAAATGCTTTTATTGTGATTTCAATTCTTATACAAATTTTAATGAAGATGAAATTTCTGATTATTTTATGGCTTTGAAAAAAGAAATAGATTTATATTCAGTGGTATTAAAAAATTATGCTATTAAAACAATCTTTATAGGTGGAGGAACTCCTTCCTTAGTTAATGAAAACCATATAGCAGAAGTATTATCATATTGTAGAAATAAATTTAATATAATAGATGAAGCAGAAATAACCATTGAAACTAATCCTGGAACTCTAAATAAATCAAAGCTTTTAAAGTTTAAGGAAAGTGGAATAAATAGACTCAGTATTGGGCTTCAGGCTTGGCAAAATTCATTGCTGAAATCAATTGGAAGAATTCATAATAATGAAGAATTTTATAAGAATATTTTAGATTCAAAACAAATAGGCTTTAACAATATAAATGTAGACTTGATTTTTGGGATTCCAGGTCAGACACTGGATGATTGGAATGAGACATTGGATAGGGTTGTGGAGCTTGGTGTTACTCATATTTCAGCCTATAGTTTAAAGGTAGAGGAAAATACAAAGTTTGGGGATTTATTTGAAAAAGGAAAACTTACATTAATAGATGATGAAATTGACAGGGAAATGTATTATAAGACAATTGAAAAATTAGGTAACAATAATTTGGAGCAATACGAAATATCAAATTTTTCAAAAAAGAATTTTGAGTGCAAGCACAATCTAATATATTGGATGGCTGAAGAGTATATTGGGCTGGGAGCAGGAGCGCATTCTTATTTCAAGAGCAAAAGGTATAATAATCCCCTTAATCCCGGAGAATACATTAAAGAAATTATGAAAGAAAGGTTACCCTGCTGCAATATAGAAATATTAGATGAGAAAGATAAAATGTCAGAATATATGTTTCTTGGTCTAAGATTGATAAAGGGTATAATAATAAAAGAATTTTATTATAAATTTGGTAAAAATATATTTGATGTTTATAATAGTGAATTACAGAAACTCATAAATAAAAATCTAATTTTCATAGAAAATGACTACATCAAATTGACTACAAATGGTTTGGATTTTGCAAATGAAGTTTTTATGGAGTTTGTATAAATGTTTATCAATAGATATTCCTTCAAACTTTTATATGTTTGTGGGAATTATTTTTTTGCTTCAAGTGTAAAATGCAAGAAGCAAAGGCGAGTAAAATAAGGTAGCTACAAGCTTATATTAGCTTATTGGAATAAATGAAAGAATAATTTTATTATATCTTATATTAAAAACCTCTTGACAAAAAAAAGCCAGAATGGTATTTTAAAATTATAATTAGCACTCGTTAGAGGTGAGTGCTAACAAGTGAGGTGAGTTAGCTTGTATACTGATGATGGATTAGACGAAAGAAAAAAGAGAATTCTAAAAGCGATTATAGATGATTATATTGATACTGCTGAGCCAGTTGGATCAAGAACTGTTGCAAAAAAGTATGACTTAAGTTTGAGTTCCGCGACTATCAGAAACGAAATGTCTGATTTAGAAGAGTTGGGATATTTAGCTCAACCTCATACTTCGGCAGGTAGAATTCCGTCAGATAAAGGCTATAGATTATATGTTGATCAATTAATGAAAATTAATGACCTTACAATAGAAGAAGCTGAAAATATTAAACGTGCTATGGAAGTTAAAATTAATGAACTAAGCCAGTTAATAAGACAGGCTTCTATTATTGTGTCAAAAATTACCAGATATACTTCTATGGCGATTACTCCTCAGATGAACAAGGTTACCCTTAAAGCTGTGCAGATTGTTCCTATTGACTTCGGAAGGGCTTTAGTTGTGGTGGTTGCAAATGCAGGGGTTGTTAAAAATACTGTTGTTGATATTAGAGGAAATATTTCTCCTGATTTTTTGATAAGAATATCCAATATTTTTAATGAGAAATTGAGTGGGCTTACAATTGAAGGAATTAATTTACAGGTAATTAATGAAATAGAATCAGAAGTTGGAATGAAAAAAGAGGTACTATTTCCATTTATTGATGGGGTAGCTAAATGTATTAATCAAATAGATGTTTCTGATGTATACCTGGACGGGACAACTAATATTTTTGATTATCCGGAATTTAATAATTTAATTAAAGCCAGAGAATTCCTTGATATACTTGAGGAAAAGGATATATTAATATCGATTCTAAAAAAGAGAATTAAAAATAAGGGTATAAATATTAAAATCGGACAAGAAAATGAAATTGATAAAATAAAGGATTGTAGTCTGATAACAGCTACTTATTCCTTACGGGATTTAGATATAGGTACAATTGGTGTAATTGGGCCAACAAGAATGGAATATTCACGAGTTATATCTTCCATGAATTATATCAGAGCCCTTATAAATAAAGAAATTATTAAATTAATTGGAAAAGATTTTGAAGGATAAACTATTAGATAAAAGCTAATAGTTTATCCTGAATAATAAATTTCCTAAAAATAGAGCATAAAGCTTTATAATAAAAAATCAATTTACTACATAATAGGAGGTATAAAAGATTTGATGAGTAAGGATAATGTTATTGATAATAACGAGAATACTGATGAAGTTGTTGATAAAAACAACGATGAAAATCAGTATGAAAATGAAAGCTTAGATAATGAGAATCAAGAAGAAACTTTTGATATTGAGGAAATTGAAAAAATAAAAGTTCAATTAGATGATAAAACAAAAAAGTGTGAAGAATACTTTACAATGTTACAAAGAGCAGCTGCTGAATTTGATAATTATAAGAAGAGAACTATTAAAGAGAAAGAAGGCATTTATTCTGATGCTGTTTGTGATGTAGTATCAGCGTTTTTACCTGTTGTAGATAATTTAGAAAGAGCTATAAAGGCATCTAATGAAAACGACGATGAAAAATCTTTAAAAGAAGGCGTAGAGCTTGTTTTTAAGCAGATCATTGAAGTAATGAAAAATCTTAAGGTTGAAGAAATTCAGTCTACAGGGGGAGAATTTGATCCTCAACTACATAATGCTGTAATGCATGTAGGAGATGATGCATGTGGAGAAAACACGGTTGTAGAAGAATTTCAAAAGGGTTATAAATACAAGGACAAAGTTATAAGACATAGTATGGTGAAAGTAGCTAATTAATGTGGTTGTAGAAAATTAATTCAAATATAATAGAGTTTTACCTTGACCTTACTCTTTAATTTGAAGATATTTTATAATTGATCACTTATTAATAGAAAAAAAACAAATAATATATAAATTTAGGAGGGCGATATATATGGGTAAAGTAATTGGTATAGATTTAGGTACTACAAACTCATGCGTAGCAGTAATGGAAGGTGGAGAACCTGTTGTTATAGCGAATCAAGAAGGTAATAGAACAACACCATCAGTAGTTGCATTTTCAAAAACTGGTGAAAGATTAGCAGGCCAAGTTGCAAAACGTCAAGCTATCACAAATCCGGAAAGAACAATAATCTCTATTAAAAGAGATATGGGTACTGATAGAAAAGTTAAAATTGATGATAAATCATATACACCACAAGAAATATCAGCAATGATACTACAAAAGTTAAAGACAGATGCTGAAAGTTATCTTGGCGAAACAGTTTCACAAGCTGTAATAACTGTTCCTGCTTACTTCAGTGATGCTCAAAGACAAGCTACAAAAGATGCTGGTAAAATCGCAGGGCTTGAAGTTTTAAGAATAATCAATGAGCCAACTGCTGCTGCTTTGGCATATGGCTTAGATAAGGAACATGATCAAAAAATATTGGTTTTTGACCTTGGTGGAGGTACTTTTGACGTTTCCATACTTGAAATTGGAGATGGAGTCTTTGAAGTTCTTGCTACAAATGGTAACAATAGACTGGGTGGAGACGATTTTGACCAAAGGGTAATGGATTATTTGGCAGATGAATTCAAGAGGGAAAATGGCATTGATTTAAGAAATGATAAGATGGCAATGCAAAGGCTTAAGGAAGCAGCTGAAAAAGCCAAAATAGAGCTTTCAGGAGTGACAACTTCAAATATCAATCTACCATTTATTACAGCAGATGCTTCAGGACCAAAGCATCTGGATGTTACTTTATCAAGAGCTAAATTTGACGAAATAACTTCTGACTTAGTTGATAAAACAATGGATCCAACTAAGAAAGCTATGAGTGATGCTGGATTAAATCCAAGTGAGATAGATAAAATACTTTTAGTTGGTGGTTCAACTAGAATCCCAGCTGTTCAAGATGCAGTTAAGAAATACTTGGGTAAAGACCCATTCAAGGGTATAAATCCTGACGAATGTGTAGCTGTAGGGGCAGCAATTCAAGCAGGTGTTCTTTCTGGTGAAGTTAAAGACTTATTACTATTGGATGTTACTCCACTTTCTCTTGGCATCGAAACTTTAGGTGGTGTATGCACTAAGTTAATTGAAAGAAATACAACTATTCCTAGCAAAAAGAGTCAAGTATTCTCTACAGCAGCAGATGGACAAACAAGTGTTGACATTCATGTATTGCAGGGTGAAAGAGAAATGGCTGCCTATAATAAGACTTTAGGAAGATTCCAGCTTACAGGTATCCCACCAGCACCAAGAGGAGTTCCTCAGATAGAAGTAACATTTGACATTGATGCAAATGGTATAGTTCATGTATCTGCGAAGGATATGGGAACTGGGAATGAGCAGAAGATAACAATTACTGCATCTACTAACCTTTCAGATGATGAAATTGATAAAGCTGTAAAAGAAGCAGAAAAATTTGCTGAAGAAGATAAAAAGAGAAAAGAAGAAATTGATGTTAGAAATAATGCAGATTCTATAGTATATCAGACGGAAAAAACTCTTAAAGATTTAGGAGATAAGGTAGACGATGCTGATAAATCAAAGATTGAAGAAGAAGCTAATAAAGTAAAAGAAGCATTAAAGGGAACTGATGTTGAAGCTATTAAGAATGCAACGGATGCATTACAACAAGCATTCTACAGTATTTCTCAGAAAATATATCAACAAAATCCAGAAGCGGCTCAAGGTGCTGGATTCAATCCAGAGGATATGGCTGGAGCTGGACCTGACGGTGGAGCTGCTGGGCAAGAGAATGTATATGATGCTGATTACAAAGTAGTAGATGAAGATGAGAAATAGTTTGTAATATATGATAAAAGCCAAAGCCATTTTCATGACTTTGGCTTTTATAAATAAAAAATTTTGTTTTTAATGGTTTTATGCTATAATAGGCAAAGTGAGTAAATCTTATTTTGAAATATTTTAGAAATTTAAGATTGTAAATATGTTTTATTTTAAGGAGTTGATTAAATGTCTGGCAAAAGGGATTATTATGAAGTCCTTGGAGTTGACAAGAGTGCATCCGATGCTGACATTAAGAAGGCATATAGAAAGCAGGCAAAAAAATATCATCCAGACGTTAACCCGGGAAACCATGAAGCAGAAGCAAAATTTAAAGAAGCCAACGAAGCATACGAGGTATTAGGAGATTCTCAAAAGAGAGCAAACTATGATCAATTTGGTCATGCCGGTGCAGATGGAAGTGGTTTTGGTGGAGGCTTCGGAGGCTTCGATTTTGGTGGGGTCGGAGATATCTTTGAAACTTTTTTTGGAGGTTCTGGATTTGGTGGGTCAACAAGGACAAGAAGGAATGGGCCTCAAAAAGGTGCAGACCTAAAATACTCAATGGAAATAACTTTTGAAGAAGCTGCATTTGGATTGGAAAAAGAAATATACATTAACAGGATGGAAGAGTGTAATACTTGCAGGGGCTCTGGTTCTGCACCAGGGAAGTCATCTTCAACGTGTAAACATTGTAATGGTTCAGGTCAGATACAATATAAACAAAGTACGCCATTTGGACAATTTGTGAATATAAAAACCTGTGATGTTTGTCAGGGAGAAGGCAAAATTATTACAGACCCTTGTCAGACTTGTCATGGAAAAGGGAAAATTAGAAAAAAAGTAAAAATGAATATAAAGGTTCCTGGTGGAATCGATGATGGACAAATGATTTCTTTAAGAGGAGAAGGTGAACCGGGAATAAAAGGTGGCCCTTCCGGCGATTTGTATGTTTCAATTAGAGTAAAACCACATACAATTTTCCAAAGACAGGGGAACGATGTTATATGTGAAGTTCCTATAACTTTTGTACAGGCTGCGTTAGGAGCAGAATTAGAAGTTCCGACTCTTGATGGAAGGGTTAAATACTCTATTCCTGAAGGAACACAAACAGGTTCTGTATTTAGATTGAAAAGTAAAGGAATACAGTTCTTAAGAGGAAATGGCAGAGGGGACCAGTATGTTAAGGTAAATATTGAGGTTCCAACCAAATTAAATGAAAAAGAGAAACAAATTCTACGAGAGTTTGCTGAATTGAGTGGAGACGAAGTGCACGAACAAAGAAAAAGCTTTTTCAATAAAATGAAAGATGCATTGGGAATGTAAGCGCGCTAGCGCGCAGGTGAGAGGCAATAGGATATGGGCAATGGGTATGGAAGATTTACTTTACCTGTTGCCTTTTGCCCATTACCCGCATTTTACGGAGGAAAATGACATGAAGTGGTATGAGGTGAAAATAACAATATCAGAAGAAGCCTGTGATGCAGTTTCTGAAATGTTAAATACTATCGGAGCTAGTGGGGTTTCAATCAACGACCCAAATGAGATACGCAGAGAAGTTCAAAAATCAGAGTCCCTGGATTATGCTGATGATGAATTTTTAAATTCACTAGGAGAAGATGTTATAATAAATGCTTATTTTCAAGGTGAGCTTAAAATAAATGAATTACTTGAGCTGGTTAAAGAAAAACTCTCTTTTGTCTCAAACTTTTTAGATATAGGATTGGGTACTATTGAATATCAAGAAGTTGATGATGAAGACTGGGCAACCGGATGGAAGAAATATTACAAGCCTTTCAATATTTCTGATAATGTAATTATTAAACCAACATGGGAAAAATTAGAAGATACTGACGATGAAATCGTTATAGAACTTGATCCGGGAATGGCATTTGGTACGGGAACTCACGAAACAACAAAGATGTGTGCTCAGCTATTGGAGAAAGTTGTTAAAAAAGATGATATAGTACTTGATGTTGGTTGTGGTACTGGAATTCTTTCAATTATTGCAGCAAAGCTGGGAGCAGCTCATGTTAATGCTATAGATATTGATGAAGTAGCTGTAAGAGTCACAAAGGAGAATTGTGACTTGAATAATGTGGGAAATAAGGTGGAAGCACATGTAGGTATTTTAGCGGATTTCGGCTTTGAAATGGCTGATATTGTTGTAGCAAATATTATTGCTAATGTTATAATTGACATATCTAATATTATAAAGTATTATTTAAAGGCAGGTGGAAAATTATTAACTTCAGGTATTATAAAAGAAAGAAAACTGGAAGTTATAGATACATATCTGCAAAAAGGCTTTGTTGTTGAAGATATACAAGAAATGGGAGAATGGGTGGCGATCTTATTTAAATGCCAAGATTTTTCGTAGAACCACAGAATATAAATTTAAAATATATTAAAGTATTTGGAGATGACGTTCAACACATAAAAAATGTATTAAGGTTAAGAATTGGTGAAAAACTGATTTTATGTGATAATATTAATGATTATGAAGTTGAAATATGTAGCTATGAGGC
>CAYYEC010000155.1:0-8362 GCA_964470745.1 uncultured Eubacteriales bacterium
CATGTGACATGTTGGTAGATAGCTGCAATACCCATATTTTGGGCATCTTTTGGATTTTTCATATCCACCTTTCGCCCATTTAAATAGATTTCTCCTTTTTCAGGTGGATGAACTCCAGTGATGATTTTAATAAAGGTTGATTTCCCAGCACCATTTTCACCCATTAAAGCATGTATTTCTCCAGGCTTTAATTTGAATTGGACATTGTCTAAAGCTTTTACTCCAGGAAATATTTTTGTAATTCCTTTTAGTTCCAAAACATACTCTGACATATCTTTACTCCTGTCCTCATATATTGGAGATTAATAAAAACTGTATATCTTTCTTATTCTAGATCATTTCTTCAGATATGAATAAGGATTAATTTATAAGCTTTTTATCTCCTTCAAAACACTAATTAACATTAAATTGAATTAATCTACATTTCATTTTATTTATGTTGTTTTGTGTTCGTTTATGTTTATATTATATATATTCGTCACAATTTACAAAATTCCTTCTTTTTAAAAAATTTTTTTTTTGCATTTTGTATAATTATTTTATTTTTTATGTTCGTTTATGTTTTTTATGTATTTATTGTTTTTATTTTATGATTTCTGAAAGACTTATATATTAAACTATATATTAAAAACAATTTATAGCTATATAGAACACGAAAAGCAAATTACATAGTGAAATAAGGTTATTTTCGTACTCTATGAGTTTTAAAGGAAATATAACGCGAAATTTTAATGAGGATGTAAAAGACTTTTCGCGTTATATATAATTGAAATTATATGATTCATTTTCAAGTTTGAAATTGTGCAACTATTACCTTTAAGTCATCAGCCATTTTAGAGAGTATATTAGCAGATGAAGCTATTTCTTCTTGATTTGCAGTCTGTTGTTGTACCGAGGCAGCCACGCCATGACTTCCTGAAAGAGATTGTTTTGCAACATCTTCGATGCTAATACTCATATCTCGAACTTTTGTGAATTCATCTATCATTTTTTCTATATCTGACTTAATGTCCTTTATTTTAATATCTACATCCTTGCTGTTACTTAAAATGCCTTCAAAATTTAAACTAGTCTTGCTTGTTAGATTGGTTCCTTCTTTTACTTCTTTTACACCATCAATCATATCCGCAGCAACCTCTTCAGCCTTAGAAGATATTTCCTTTAAAATTTTGGATATAAGACCTGTTGCATTTGCTGAAGCCTCTGCTAATTTTTTAACTTCTTCGGCTACTACAGCAAAACCTTTACCACTTTCACCAGCTCTAGCAGCTTCAATAGCAGCATTAAGAGCCAGTAAATTGGTTTGCTCTGCTATATTAGATGTGGTACTAAGTATTTTTTCTATTTCTTTGGATTTTTCTTTTAAAACTTCGGTAACTGATTGAGTGGTAACAATTTTCTTTTCTATAACTTTTATTTGTTTTGTTAAGATATCCATATCGTTATCACCTCTCAAAGCTGATTCATTAGCTTTTGTAGAAGAGTTTAGGACTAGCTCCAAATTATTCAAAATATTTTTATTCATTTCAAATAGATCACTAATTGTATTTACAGTATTTGAAGAAAGTTGTGATTGTTCCTCAGCACCATTTGCTACTTGTTGAATAGAACTGGCAACCTGCTCAATTGCATAAGTGTTTTGTTCTGTACTAACTTTCAACAAGTCAGCAGAGTTCGAAACTTCGTTACTTGCCTGACTGATTTTCAATATTACTTGTCTTAAAGTATCAACCATCTTGTTAAAATATTGAGCTAAAAAATATATTTCATCTACAGACTTCACATTAATTTTATCTACGGATAAATCTCCTTCTGAGATTTTTCTTGCAGCCTTTGTTACTTTAGAAATTGTATTACCAACCTTGTTAGAAAACATAACTGTAAATAAAATGCTAATTACACTAACTATAAAAATACTAATTAAAATTATAAAACCAGTTACTTCTGTAGTTCTTCTAATTGCTTCTCTTTTCTCCTGCTGAGCAATAAGCTCATTTGATATAAATGAATTAATGGAATTTTTAAGAAAATCATTTTGCTTTCTTAAAGCATCTTTTTTTTCATCACCAATATCATATTGTTCTTTATATCCAGCTTCAAGAACTCCGTTTGCTGTTTCTCCAAAAGATTGGGCAAAATTATTTATTGACACTAAATTATTTATACCCTCGGAATCTTCTACTAGATCATCTAAAAGGCTGAACATATTTTCAATCTCATCTAACCCTTTTTTTGAAGCTTCCTTTTTTTCTTCAAGTTTATCAGTTATAGAAGTGGAAGTTAACATGTCTTTAATTTTTGTAGCATTTTCAGTTATTCTATTTACAACAACAATTGTTTCAATCATTTCATTTAGTTCTATCTGAGAAAAACTAACAATTGTAAAAGATGATATGCTTATGGCAGCCATTATAAATACGACTAATACAAAAGAGAATATTAATTTTGCTTTAACACTGCTTGCTAACTTTTTTACTAAGGTTATCATACCTTTCCCTCCAATGCTAAACTTTACAATAAAACTCTTTGTTTTATTATGTATTTTTTTGTTCTTTCATGTATATATTCGACAAAAATTTATTAAATCCTTCTTTGAAATTGTATAAATTGATTAGATTTGAAGTAAAATAATGTTTTTTAAACCATTTAATACTATTTAAAAAAATGTATTCTATCAAACATACAAATGATTCTACATCAAATTAATATTGATATTTGTTCATTTAATGAGTTTTATAGGCGTAGATTTCGCGTATAATCATTTATGCGAAATCTATAAGATACAAGATTTATTGCAAAACATATAAATCCACTACTATAATCATAAGACAATTTCATTCTTTCCTTTCTTTTCCACCAGAGGCAAAATATAGTATCTTCTCTTGAGACGCATCTTCTTTACTAAAAATTTTTCGTACTTCTCCATTAAACATAACCATGATTCTATCACTCATTCCCATAATTTCAGACAAATCCGACGAAATCATTATTACTGAAGCACCTGATAATACCAATTCATTAATAATATTGTATATATCTACTTTTGACCCAATATCAATTCCGGCAGTAGGTTCTTCAATGATGAGAATTTTTGCATTAGTAAATAGCCATTTTGCAAATATTACCTTTTTTTGCTTTCCTCCACTTAAATTATTTACACACTCTTTTTCGCTAGCTTTTATTTCAAGCCTTTCAATAAGATCTTTGGCAAAATCATATTCTTTATCTTTATCAATAAAGTTCATTTTAGAAATCCTATCTAGATTCGTGAGGGTTATGTTTTCACTTATAGTTCCGTTATAAATCAGACCTTCTTCTGTTCCAATTCCAGTAACATAGCAAAGCCCATTGTGTTTTGCTATGTTAGGAGTCATAGATTTAAATACTTTATCGTTAATACATATTTGTCCTTCATATGGAGTATTAATTCCAAAAAGAACTTTTGCAAGGGTTCTCCTACCAGACCCACTGAGTCCGGTTATACCAAGTATTTCGCCTTTTTTCAATTCAAAGTTAACATTAGTTATCTGACCATTAAACCCTAAGTTTTCTACACGAAGTATTTCTTTCCCTTTCTTAACTTTAAGCTTCGGGTATCTATCCTCTAAATCCTTCCCAGCCATAACTTTAATGATTCTATTTATATCCACATCATTTATATCACTTGTTTGCTGTACTGCTCCATCCCTTAATACTGTTACTACATCAGCTATACGCTTAATCTCTTCTAATCTATGTGATATATATATAATGATTACTCCTGTTTTTTTTATATCATTTATAAAACTAAATAATGAATTTATTTCATGTTCAGTTAATGCGGCTGTAGGCTCATCCATTATAATTATATTCGCATTCTGCGACAAAGCCTTGATAATTTCAACAAATTTTTGTTCACCCATACTTAGTTTTTTTATAAGTGTCCGCGGGTTTATTTTAAGGCCAAAATAATCTAGATATTTCCTTGTTTCTTTATAGGCGTTTTCCCAATCAATAAGCCTGAATATTTTTGAATTTTTAATTGGCTCTCTTCTTATAAAAACATTTTCAGTGATATTTAAATCAGGAAAGAGTCTGGTTTCCTGATATATCATTGATATACCAAGTGCCTGAGCTTGTTTAGAATTATTTATAGAAACAACTTTCCCATCCAAAAAAATTTGTCCGGAATCCGGAGTATGAAATCCAGCTAAAATTTTCATTAAAGTTGATTTTCCTGCGCCATTTTCACCAACAAGAGCATGAACTTGACCTTTTCCGGCACTAAAGTCTATATCTTTAATCACCATGTTATCATTAAACTGCTTTGATATTTTTTTCATTTCCAAAAAACAGCTCATTTAATTCCCTCTCTTTACTCTATGTGTGCAATAAAGATGAACAAAAATTGATTTATTTGTTTTTTAATTTCCCTAATTTTTCAATTATTTAAAATAAATCCTAAAAATAAAATTTATTCAAATTCAAATGTTGTATACATTTTTATGGCGTGTTCAAAAAAGTATTTCTTATATTCAGATGGTACCTGTTTATTGGTTATTACTTTTTTAGCAATTAATAATTCACCAAGTCTTGAAAATGACGTTCTATTAAACTTTGTATAATCAGCTACAATTATTATTTCTCTTGATATATTTTTAATAGTCTGAATAATCGTTGTTTCTTCATGACTATTTACCGTATAACCCGAATCAAAGTTTACTCCCTTTACACCTATAAATGCTTTATTAATGTAAATTCCATTTAAGGCATTGACTGCAAAGGTACCAGCAAGCGTAGAAGTTAATGGTATAAGTTCTCCACCTATAACTATTACCTTTATCCCTATACTATCTTTTAGCTCACATCCGATTAAAAGATCATTTGTAACCACTGTAATCCGTTTATCCTTTATATTTTTTGCTATTTCAAGGCACGTTGTACCCGGACTTAGAAATATCGCTTCTCCACTTTCTATCATTTGAGCTGCAATTTTGCCGATCATCTTTTTTTCTTCAATTGTATTATCCTCTGTCTCCGCAGTCAGAGGACTTTGAATTAACTCCTCCTTTAAGACAGCCCCACCATAGGTCTTAATAATGAAACCTTCTTGTTCCAGCTTATCCAGATCTCTACGAATTGTTACTTCAGTTACAGAGAATTTCTCACTAAGCTCAAATACATCTACTCGTTTCTCTCTGTACAATATCTCTTTTATTTTATTAAGTCTTTCAATGGCAAACATTGCTATGCTCCCTCACGGCTATTAAGAAAAAATAATTAAACATAATTTTATTTTAATATTTGTATTATATCATAATTTGAAATATAGCCAACTATATGTTTTTAAAATATATAATTATGCACTTATTAAAATACCTGCATGTAATAATTTTTCCAATAAAAAAATCTAAATACTTTTATTAATTATTAATTTATTATCTCAACTCATAAAAGTAATTAGATCTTACGGTGCCTAAACTATTATATTTTTTCAAACATACCCGTTTCCGATGATTTATATATGGAATTAATAATCTTTATGGATTTTATAGCTTCTTCTCCACTAATAGGAAATTTATCCCCATTAATGATTTTTTCATAATAATCATTTATCAAACGTTCATGACTACATCCCCAGTATGATTTATAACCTGTTTTTTTATCAATTTCGTTTATAGTCTCAACTTTTCCATTTCCATAGTTTATGGTTAATTCTCCGCATAGCTTAATTGTAGCTTCCTCACATATTATTTCAATTTCTACTGGTGAATCAGCAGGGTAGCAGTTCGTTGAGTAAAATATCCCTATCGCTCCATTATTAAATTTTATAGCTGCATGCGCCGTATCTTCTACTTCTATGATGCCTTCCAAAAGACTTATATCAACCTGAGCTTTCAGGCTATCTATTTCACCTGCAAACCATTGAAGCAGGTCTAAAGTATGTATGGCCTGATTTATAAGTACTCCTCCACCTTCTTTTTCCCATGTGCCTTTCCAATTACTTTTTGTATAATATTCTCTGCTTCTGTTCCAGGTAACAAGTCCTTTAATTCCTATTACTTTACCTACTTTACCGGACTCTAAAACTTCTTTAATTTTAAGTGAAGTTTCATTGTACCTATTTTGGAAGCATATCCCCAAAATTTTCTCAGTTTCTCCAGATACTTTTATCATCTCGTGTGCATCGTCTACAGAAATAGCAATAGGTTTTTCAGTCAGTACATGCTTTCCTTTTTTCATGGCTTCAATTGCCATTGGAGCGTGTAAGTAATGTGGTGTACATATATGAACTACATCAATATCCTCTATATCCAGCATTTGAATATAATCTGCATAGTACTTGCAGTTGTATCTGTTAGCAGCTTCTTTAGCCTTTTTCGCATCAATATCTACTACACATACTAATTCTGTGTTTTCATTCTTTGCAATCGCATCAGCATGCACTCCAAATATAGTACCACATCCGATAATTGCAGCCTTTATTTTATCTCTCATTAATGTGTCCCCTCAACATTCAAGGTTTTTCCTTCTGTTACTTCTTTCTTAAAAGTAGAATTTTTTATCTTCTCCTGTAGCTTTTCATAGTATAAATCTTCATTCATCGGAACTTCAACCCAATCATCAAGCCATGCAGATAAATGCATAGCATTAGAAATCTGCAAACCATTTATACCATCTATACCAGGTGCTAAAAGCTTTGTTCCATTTAAAATTGCATTTACCCAGTCTGTCATAATCCCTACATGGCCGGTTTCAATTCCATTTACAGGTATTTCACATTTCCAGCATTCAGGTTCTCCAAATCCACCAGTATATTCTTTGTTAAACTGTTTTTCTCCTACACGCAAACGCCAGAATGTCAATTTACCGTTCTCTACCACTATTTTACCTCTGTCACCGGCAATCTCAAAGCGGTTTGTTCCCGGAGATTCACCAACTGATGTAACAAATACTCCTGTTGCACCATTTTCATACTCTACATATGCTGTAACATCGTCCTCTACTTCAATATTACGATATTTTCCAAAACCACAAAAAGCTCTTACCTTTATTGGCATTCCACATATCCACTGCCATAAATCAAGCTGGTGAGGATCCTGATTTAGAAGAACTCCTCCACCTTCACCCTCCCAAGTGGCACGCCATCCACCAGAATTGTAATAGCTTTGTGATCTATACCATGTAGTAATAATCCAATTTGTTCTTTTGATTTTTCCCAATTCACCGGATTTTATTAAGTCCCTTAATTTCTGATAAAGTGGGTTTGTACGTTGGTTATACATAATTCCAAAGACTTTATCACTTTTATTTGCTACCTCATTCATTTCTCTAACTTTTTTAGCATATACTCCTGCTGGCTTTTCTATAAGTACATGAAGACCACGCTCAAAAGCCTCTATTGCAAGAATAGGATGGTCATAATGAGGTGTGGCAATAAAAACTGCATCAATAGATTTTGAGTCGAATAATTCTTTAGCACTTTCAAACAAGAGTATGTCTTCTCCAAGATTTTTTCTTCCCCATTTTAGTTGTTCCGGGTTTCTATCACAAATAGCTGCAAGTTTTCCATTTGGAACTTTTCCTTCATACAAATTTTTAGCATGACTTCTTCCCATATTTCCGATACCAATAATTCCAATTCTAATTTCACTCATCTTATGTCTCATACCTTTCTCAATTTACTCGGTCTCACTTACCTTCAATCTCATTAATAATTTTCTTTAATGCATTAGTCGCAATTGCAAACTTGGAAGCGTCACTTTCTTCCATATCGGTTGTATCAACGGCTCCTTCTAATTGAGTAAATCCTTTAAAATTACCTAAATGAGGTTCAAGAGATAAAAATCCTTCAAATCCCCTTTTGTAAAGAGAATTCAATATTTCTTTTATTTTACCATCTCCCATACCTGATGGTACTACATTGTGATCACTGAAGTTGGCATCTTTTATATGCATATAAATAACTTCGTCTCTTAAAATCTCAAATGCTCCCGGATATGTCTCTACATCACATTGAACAAAATTTGCAGGATCAAAAATCGCCTTTAAAATACCACTATTCATTGTATCAAGAATATCTTTGCATCTTTTAGCAGTATCCCCATATATATCTTTCTCATTTTCATGTAGTAATATCAATCCCGTTCCTTCTGCAGTCTTAACAAATTCTTTCCATCTTTTCATTACTTCTTCTCTATAGATTTCAGGGTCATCACCTTCCGGGATAAAGAAGCTGAACATTCTTATATATTTTGTTTCAAGAATTTTTGCAATCTCAATTGTATGTTTAAATAGTTCAAGATGCGGCACAAAATCATCTGTTATCTTAATTTTTACCTATAGGTGAACCTACCGCAGATATTTTAAATCCTCTTGCATC
>CAYYEC010000156.1:0-515 GCA_964470745.1 uncultured Eubacteriales bacterium
GAATAGAAATGGTGTTTATGAGATGATGTCAATTAAGAAACATCTAACCTTTGCAATAATGCCTTTTTTGGAATTTTCTGAAATAGATGCCAAAAACGCTTATAATACTGAACATGAAGTTATAGTACATTTGCCTATGGAATCAAATAAAGGTAAGCTTAGTTGGGTTGGGCCAAGACCGATACTCTCATCTATGAGTAATGATAAAATACAAGATTTGGTAGATGATTGTATTGATAATATCCCTCATGCAGTTGGAGCAAACAACCATATGGGTACAAAAGCAAGTGGTAATGAAAGAGTTATGTTATTTGTACTAGACAAAATACAAGAACGGAATATGTACTTTGTTGATAGTAGAACAACAAGAAAACCAATAGGTAAAAAAATAGCCGATTCAATTGGCGTCAAATGTTATGACAGAAATGTTTTTTTAGATGGTAAAAAATCTAAAAAACAAATTAAAGATAGATTACGTTTGGCTGGAGAGATAGCTTTAGAAAAAGGATTTGCTG
>CAYYEC010000156.1:525-8356 GCA_964470745.1 uncultured Eubacteriales bacterium
TCATGTTGGGACTGAAGGAGGAGTTGTAACTGCAGAGGCAATAAGTGAAATGTTAGAAGAATTTGAAGAAAAAAATATTGAATTAGTCTATGTCTCGGAATTAGAAAAATAAGATTGAGATTGAGTAAAAAATAATCAAAGTCTAAGAAGCCCTTCTTAATCTTTCCCAATCTTAATCTTAATCTAATCTCTAATCCGGTAACTGTCTTATATAATCCTCATTGGATACATTATCCATTTTTTCAACTACCCCTTGTTTATCGACTTCATTAGTATAGAATTCCTTATAATCTTTGTATCCTCCCATATCTTGAGGCGTATCTGCAGAGCCATACTTCATAAGGTCATTTAAATAATCTAATCCTTCATATTCATCATCTTCTTGTTTATTAAGATATTTTCTCCCAAAAGGAGCATCAATTACTTTTTCTTCATTCGGTCTATGTCTTACCCCTTCTTTGATCCCTTCGTTATAAACTTTACAGTTTATACATAGGTCAGCATAAGGTATAAATTCCAATCTTTCCTCTGAAATTTTATCACCGCATTCAGCGCACTTTCCATAAGTTTTATTTTCTATCCTATCTAATGCATGATTTATTTGCTGTAAAATACTTTCTTCATGAACTTTTATTCCATTATTAAATTCCACTTGAAATAGCTCAGAAGCCATTTCAGCCGGATGATTATCATAATTTGAAAGCTCTGTAGGAGAATATTTATTTTGTTCACCAGTACCATTGTTTTCCATTAAATTCATTGTATCTTCAATATCCTTTTTGCGTTCAATAAGTAGATGCTTATAATGCTTTAAGTTCATAATGTTTCCTCCTAAAATAGAAGTTTTCTCTGTAAAAATATTATGTGTTCTAAAAAAGTAAATATCCTATTGAAGATTTTACAAAAATGCATATTAATACTTTTTAAAAATTTAACAAATTTTAGCAAAAAATTTCTTATGTAAAATATAATATTGTTATTTACTTTTTACATAACTTTTTAAGTCTAATATATGACTCTCCTTTTTACCTATACATGTCTTTACTAATCTATATAATTGAGAATGATAATAGTGTAATGCCCCTGTAAACCTACTATAATTATGAGATTAATACTTTTTTACAAGTTCATTAAACTTAATGTTATTTCTATAAAATAAATTTATCTGATTATCTAATTCTTGACTAAGTTCCAGGGCCTTTTTCAGATCTCCATTTAAGTATTCTTCTTCCAGAGCCTTTCTTAAGTTTTCATCTATCATGATTTCAGCCTCCAAGATTAATATTGTTTTTTGTTTTTGTAAAGAATATACTCATTAAATTATCTATTCAATTAATTAATTTTAGTCCCTCTATTGTTAAGAGGTTTTACAATTAATTATAGAAATATGTTAACACAACATAATGTTGTAGTCAATAATACACTAACAACATATTATTGTTTTATTTCAACAACATACAGTTGTATAATAAATTTGGGAGTTGTTTATATGAATAAAATTAAAGATTTAAGAAAAGAAAACCGCATTAGTCAATCAGAATTAGCGAGAAAATTTAATATTACTCAGCAAGCAATAAGTTTATATGAAAAAGGAGCACGTGAACCTGATTCTACTACACTTAATAATTTGGCTGATTTCTTTAATGTTTCAATTGATTATATATTAGGTCGCTCTAGTATGCGCAACCTTAAATGCGAAAGTTTTCTTGATTTAACCGGACTACCAGAAGAAGCTATTAATAAGGTTGTGGAGTACGTTGAGTTGATTAAGTTAAAGTATAAAGAAAATAGAGGCTAAAAAATTCATAATAAATTATATACAAAAAATGCTAAAAGTAGTTATACAATGAATTATATAAAGGAATACAAGAGATAAATATTTATATAGATAATTATAACAACATTTTGTAGTATGGCATTCATATATTTACTTTAAAATAGAAAATGGGATTGGCACATGTTTGAAGAAATCAATAAAAGCCCTAGATTTATCACCTAGGGCCAGAACAAAGGAATTCATATATTTATTAAGATAAGAGAGGAACAAAATGAAAAATTAATATCTTGAATTTATAGTACAACTATTTTGTTAATAAGATTTATATAATTTGTGAATTTTTTGTTAATTAAGCTTTTATTTATTTTGTTTTATTCTAAAGTTAGAATGTCAAAATCAGCTTCACAAAAATTTGGGGTAGCTATCTGTACAAGATAGTTTCTTTTTCTTTATCATGATATTACCCTTAACAGAGAAAACCAAACCAATTTAAACTCACATTTTGGCTCCAATAAAAGAACTCAAAAAAGACCTGCAAAACCAATGGTTATACAGGTCTTAGAATCACAACGCAGTATGCATATGAATCAATAGTTTTTATCAGCATAACCAACCCAGCCGCCTTCTTTAACAAGTGTCTTGTCAAACTCACCGACTTTGAAATCAATTTCTTCTGATTTGTCTGATGAATTTACAATAATCTTGTCTTTATCAATGTCAATTACTATTGAAGTTTCTTTACCTGAGTAGGTCTCAAAAAGATATTCGATCTTATCTTTTGATAATTCTATCGCAAACATACCACAATTATACATATTTTGTCTGAATATTCTTGCAAAGTTTTCTGCAATAACTACATTGATTCCATTTACTTCCAAAGCCCATGGAGCATGCTCTCTCGAAGAGCCACAACCAAAATTTCCTCTTGTTACAATCACAGCTTTGTCGTTAATATCTTCCTTGTTATTGAAACCAGGAAGAGACAAATCTTCCAACAAATAAGGTTTTAATGCCTCTTTAGTAATTTCAGTAAGATACTTTGCTGGAATGATTTCATCAGTATTGATATCGCTTCTATCTAAGAATAAAACTTTTCCGTTAAATGTCTTCATTTTCCCCTCCACAATTTAAGCTTTATATATTTCCGAATTTGTTATTTTTCCTTCAATTGCTGAAGCTGCAGCAGTTGCAGGACTCATCAGATGAACTGTACCGCCCTTTCCCATTCTGCCGTTAAAGTTACGGTTTGTAGTAGAAGCACAGGATTCACCATTAGCAAGAACCCCATTACTCATACCAAGACAAGCTCCGCACGTTGGGTTTGTAACGCAAAAACCCGCGTTCTGGAAAATTTCAATTATTCCTTCTTTTAAGGCCATGGAATAAATATCTGGAGTTGCAGGGCTTACAATTGCACGAACATCATCACTTATTTTTTTACCCTTAAGGATACTTGCAGCAATTCTCAGATCTTCTATACGGCCATTGGTGCAGCTTCCTATATAAATCTGATCAATTTTTGTACCGGACATTTCATTTACTGTTTTTACCTGGTCAGGTTTAAACCCAAAAGTAACCATTGGTTCTAAGTTCGAAATATCATATTCATATACTTTTTCATAGGAAGCGTCCCCATCCGAAATCCATTTTGAGTATTCTTTCAAAGCTTCTTCCTTTGTATTAAACTCATCTTTAATGAATTCCCATAAGTATTCCACTGTTGTCATGTCAGGGTAGCATACCCCACAAGTACCACCTGCTTCTATTGCCATATTGCACAACGTCATACTTGATTCAATTGACATTGCATCAATAACCGGCCCTGTAAATTCTATAACCATATTTGTTGCGCCATTCACAGTCAGTTCTTTGATAATGAAAAGTATAAGATCTTTTGCATAAACTCCCGGTTTCAAGGTGCCCTTGAGAATAAATTTTATTGTTTTCGGAAAGTGAAAAGCACATACACCCTTTAGTATACCTACTTCAAGGTCAGTAGTTCCGACACCTGCCGCAAAAGCTCCAAAAGCTCCATGAGTACATGTGTGGGAATCGCCCATGATAACTGTATAACCCGGTCTTACAAATCCTTTTTCCGGAAATATAGCATGACATACACCATTTTTTCCAATGTCAAAAAAGTCTTTGATATCATGTCTTTTTGCCCAATCACGTAGTATCTTTCCCTGTTCAGCAGTTTTTGAATCTTTTGCAGGTGTCACATGATCTATAACAGCCTTTATTTTCGTGGGATCAAAAACTCTGTCCATTCCTCTTTCCATAAGATCTGTGATTGCAATCGGTGTGGTAATTTCGTGACAGAAAACCCTATCCAATTTTAAAACATGCGTATCAGGAAACGGCATGTTTACTCTGTGCGCATCAAATATTTTCTCAGCTAATGTTTTACCCATTTTCTTCTCCTTGTATTTTTCTTTTATCGCAAATCTCTCAACCTGCGCTGATTGTTTTAAGAATTAATGATAAATTTAATTCCTTGTTTACATTATAGACGCTTTATATTATATACTCTATTTTCAAAATTTTCAAAGTCAATTTTAGATAATTATATAAAAAATGGAATGGTTAATGTGAAAGTAAAATGCTTTCATGAATTCTCTGCGTTATAATATACTCTACTTTTATGGTATCGTCCTTTTGTCTTACCAATTTTGCCTTGTTACCGTTGCAGTCCACGATTGACAGTTTTTCCAGTTTTCACTATACAAAAAAGTTTACGGCTGTTGTTTCTACAAATCCTGCCCAGTATAATTTTTCGTTTTTTTCTTCCATGATGGAATCCTTATTTGCTTGTTGGTGTGTCAAATGATCATGTAAACTTTTATAATTACCAAATCTCTGTATTATCTTCAAGCCATACAGCTATTGGGGGTTCTTGCATAGAAATTTCTATCAGCGACCCAACTTTTATAGTTTTATCCTTTGTATTATTTAAAAATGTTTTCACTTTTAAAACACATGCATAATACTCTTTTCCTGCTGACCAGGATTAATTTTAATTGGTCTGCCATTAATAGTTTTTACACCATTATTTACTTCAACAGCTAATCTCTCAGCATTTGCCGTTCCCTCAGAATTATCTTTATTTGTAGGTTACTCTCACTTTCAACATTTGAACTATTTCCACTATTAATTATAGCTTGTACTGTCACCTATTTCTTGTACTTCTCTTTTTGTTAGTAACCCCCTGTTGTCGTAGGTATATTCTGTTGTATTTTCGTTTTTATCAAGTACAGATGCAACATTGTAAGGTCATATTTGTATGATACTGTTTTTACATCTGCATCGTTTACTTGCTTTATCATGCTTAGTGCACCATAAGTATACCTGGTCAGTTTTTTCCTACCATTTAGCATACTTAGCTTGTTACCCAGCATGTCATATTCGTAGCTTACACTTATTCCTTTCAGGTCAGTTACTTCTATTAGCCTTCCTCCCATTATCATATTCATATCGGGTGGTTTCTCCAAGTGCATTTGTCTGTTTTAGCAGTTCCTCGAATATGTTGTATTCGTATTAATTTGGTAACAATAATAGCTAATTCACATATTATGTAAACATAAGATGTTTTATTGATATTTTTATTTTAATAATGAAAGAAGGTATTTCTATGGAACTTAATGAAATCAAAGTCACTGTATTAACCGAAGATACAAGGTTTACATTAAGTGCAGATTTGTATGATATTGAATCAGCTAATGCTACTGAAACTAATATTAAGGCAAGTGCTGCCGCTTTAGCTGCTTCCGAAACAAATGAATTTTATGTTAAAAAAACAGCTCCCGAAAATACTATCGAGACAGTTGTTCCCTCAGGAGAACTTATTTTGACACAACCCGAAATCAGCGAATCAGCCAGAGTAGATCGTATTCTGGATAGAGTTGTGATGAAAGCTTATATTGCTGAATAATCATAATAAAAAATAACTGCAAACAAAAGACTTGTTTCATTTACTAAAGATTAATTTTGTTTTTGATTTTTAAATACAAGGAAGCAAGGAACTCCACTCCCCTTGCTTCCTTGTATTTATTCAAGCTACTATTTAAAATATCCGACACCTGCTACAAAAATCCTTTGATCCTTTTCACCAGGTACATTCCTTACTACATTTGCTCCTATTCTTTCAGAATGCCCCATTTTGCCGAGTATTCTTCCATCCGGACTTGTTATGCCTTCTATTGCATCAATTGATCCGTTTGGATTAAATCTTATATCATAAGTGGCATTTCCATCTAGGTCAACATATTGTGTTGCAATTTGTCCGTTTGCCTCCATTGTCTTAAGCACTTCTTCATTTGCTACAAACCTACCTTCACCATGAGATACTGCAATTGAATGAAGAGCCAAACGGGGACGGCAGACTGAGCAATAGAGCCAAGAATTGGTTAACATAAATCAAAGTAAATATGGTATAATCCACTCTGTAATTAGAAAGAGGGTGGAATAATGAGACATGTTAAAGGTATAGAAAGAAATAGCAAAGGTTCATTTTTAAAATATATAGATGATTTCGTTAGTGAAGATAATCTAGTAAGGGTTTTAGATGAATTTGTCAATTCATTGGACATGAATGAATTAGGATTCAAGAATGCTACTCCATTGGATATAGGCAGACTTAGTTTTAACCCTGCTGATCTGCTAAAGCTATATTTGTATGGATATTTGAACAAAATCACTTCATCAAGAGGCTTGCAGGCTGAAACGGAGAGAAATATTGAAATTATATGGCTGCTTAAAGGAGTAAGACCTAAATATAGAGCAATATGTGATTTTAGAAAAGATAATAAAGAAGCCTTGAAACTAGTGTTTAAGCAGTTCGTTTTGTTATGCAAGAAATGTAGGCTTTTCGGCGAGAAATTGGTTGCTGTTGATGGCACGAAAGTTAGAGCCTCAAACTCTAAAAAGAATAATTTCAGCATGAAAAGCTTGAACCGTAAAATTAAATATATAGACGAAAAGGGAAAAAAATATTTAGATGAAATAGATGAGAATGATAACAATGAAGCAGATATCTCAGAACCAAGAAAAGAGGAAATAAAGCAAAAATTTGAAGAACTAAAAAACCGTAAGGAAAAGTATGAAGGCTATCAGAAGGAACTTGAAGAAAAAGGCATAAATGAAATATCAACAACTGACCCTGATGCAAGACTAATGGCTGTAAACAATAATGGTATAGATGTCTGCTATAATATTCAGACCGTTGTAGATAGTAAACACTGTCTTATAGCGGACTGCAATGTAATTAATAACCCAGCAGACCAAGGTCAGTTAAGTGAAATGGCTAAACGGGCTAAGGACATCTTTGAAGTAGAGAGTATTGAAGCTTTAGCTGATAAAGGGTATTACAATGCTGATGATTTAAGAATTTGTGAAGGCGAGAGCATAACTGCATATGTCTCTAAGCAGGTATTTGCAAATGCTACAGGAGAAAGAGAGTTTTATTCTGATAAATTCATATATGATAAGCAAAAGGACATTTATATATGCCCTGCTGGACAGATATTAAATAACAGCAGAAAGACTCCTGTTAGTGAAAAAACAAAACACATAGACTATAAGAACCCTAAGGCCTGTAAAAAATGCGAACTTAAAGAAAAATGTACGAAAAACCAAAATGGGAGAACCATAAGTAGGTCTGTAGACCAAGATTTTTTAGACATGATTGATAAAAGGACTAAAAGCAATATAGAGCTTTATAGGAAGCGGCAGATGATAGTGGAACACCCGTTTGGTACGGTAAAAAGAAGTATGGGATTTACACATTTTCTGACAAGAGGTTTGGATTCAGTAAATGTAGAGACCTCTTTGACTTTTTTAGCGTATAACATAAAAAGAGTTAGTAATATACTGGGAATAAAGGAAATGATAAAGAAAATAGTTCTTTCGATACTATTTTCTTTATCAAATTTGAAATATTTTAGACAAATAATTGTTCCAATATTCCTAAATTACCTTATATGCTCATTTAAAATATTAACTTACTATAAAATGTGCGTTAGCAACTTTTAGTATTTTTGCTCAGTCTGCCGTCCC